>DAOQVG010000019.1:0-727 GCA_035341435.1 Smithellaceae bacterium | reverse complement strand
GGTCGTGGTATACGCAGACGGGCTGGGGAGCCGGCACAAGGCTGATGACCAGCATCGGAGCACTGCACGGCGCGGGGAAAACTGCCCTGGTTGCATCTTTTATTCCTCTGCTTGCTTTTGGCAGTCAGGATGGAAAATTCACATTGGATATGGGAGCAGGCGGAGCTCTGCTGAGCAGGCATCGTTTTGGAACGCAAAACTTCGGCGGGCACTTCCAGTTCGCCCTGACCGCCGGCGCCGGCATTCCACTCTTCCGCCGGATCGGAATCGGCTACCGGTACATGCATTATTCCGATTCAGGAATCTATGGCCCCCATAGCACAGGTGCGGATTTTCACATGCTGGAGATCACCTACCGGTTTTAAATGACCACACACCGCTGCACCACTCGTTTAATAAATGTTGTCAGATCTTCTTATTTTCCCGGATTTCCACTATGTTCTTCCTGTGATTGAAGAGGATAAGGGAGAAGGTAGCGGCTGAACCGGCAGCCGCGCCCAATGCCCAATTGAAAAAAAAGGCCTGCCCGACGGACAAAATAAAAATCATAAAGAAAGAAGCAATGAAAGGAATGCGAATAATTCCATAGACGGCAAGCCAGATTGCCGCGGAAAGTCCGGTTGCCCAGGGAGAAATCAATAATAAGAAGCCAAGGTAGTTGGCCACACCTTTCCCGCCTTGAAACCTGTGAAAGCACGGATAACTGTTTCCGGCCACAAGGCAAAAG
>DAOQVG010000018.1:0-12838 GCA_035341435.1 Smithellaceae bacterium | reverse complement strand
TCTTTTCCAGGCCCACAGGTAGAAAGTATGGGCGCATTTGGTATGAGCGCTCCAAGTTGTCGCCGCTCCTCCGGAGCCGGGAAGAGAACGGGGAACATCGAAATTCTGCACTCCGGCCCAGGCATGAGGCGCCGCCCCGGCCGGATGATTGGAATAGGAATCACTGTACACCGACTCCGACTGGTTGTCTCCCCACATGGCGGTCAGGCCATAATTTAAAAGATGCTGGTTGGGGTCATTGGCCGTGATACTGAAATAGAACTGGTTGGGAGCGGAGGAAACGATGTCGCAGGCCTGCACCTCTTTCATGGAATGCCCGGGACATCCCTTCTGCCAGACGCTGACAATCTCAACATTCTGCGGGGTATTGTCAATTGTGACGGCAAGACTGTTTTTCCAGGCAACCGGGAAAGCAATAGGAGCTCCCGCCGCATTAAAAATCCTTACCCTGAAGGTGTACAAGCCATTTTCGCCGCTGGGCCAGCGCATCATCAGGAAGGGCGGCTTCCAGCGGGCGGCATTCAGCGGATATTCAGCGGGAATCAAATATTTGGGACCGGCGGCCGGGTTGGGAGCGGCGGGATCCGGAGCAACCGGAACCAGATCATCGTTGCCGGTTATTGTGTTGAATTTGTACACATTCCAGCTCAGATTGAGAGGAACGAATGGTCCGCCGTCCTTGGAAACCTGCACCTGATAGTAGACGGCGTTAAGGGGAGCTGCTTTAAACCGGTTAAAGTTCCCAAAGATATTCAGCGTTCCGCCGAACGGAGAATGTGTCACGGAGTAAAAATATCCGGGATCGGTGGTGGCGTAGCCGGCACTGGAAATCTTTCCCGCCGGAACATTGCCCACCATGGTGAAGATGGGTTCTTTGGTCAGGTCCGTCCAATCCACCAGATCCGCCTGAATAATCGCGTTTCCGGTGGTAACAAAGGTGGTTGACCCCGTAGAGCCGACGACGATTCCCGTCGGCCACCCCCACCAGGCAGGGACAGGCGGTGCTTCAGTCAGTACTTCTTTTTTGGTATGGGTTAAAATCTCTACGCGCGAAACTTTATTGGCTGCACCCCGCTCCGTAACGTAGAGCGAATTCTGGCTGGCATCCGTCCAGGCCAGGAAGAATGGAGCGACCAGGCTGACGCCGCCGGCGCCATGAGTAATGACGGCTCCCAGATGAGCTCCGGTAGTCAAATCGATTTTGGAAATGCGCGCCGGAGCATCCTGCTCCGTGACATAGGCATATTTCCTGTCTTTGGTGACCGCTAATCCGACTGGGTGATGAAGCCCCATTGTAACCGGAGTCTTGGCTCCCGTAGTCAGATCGATGCGTCTTAATCTGCCGTCATCGTAGCCGACGGTAAAGGCCTGATTGTTGGCGACGTCCAGAAAGAGCTGCTGCGGAGCACCCAGGTTGAAAGTCACCATGGTTTTCGCGCCGGTGGAAAGATTCACTTTCCATAAAGCACCCGTCGTTCCGGCGTCATCGCGTGTCGTGACATAGGCGTATCCGTGCACCAGATCCAGTTGGACGTCTTCCGGATGAGAAAATCCGGCAGCTATTGTCTGAATGGTTGTCGCGCAGGCGGGTACAGCACAGGACGGCGGCAGGTTGATGCGCTTCAATTTACCGTTTGCCGCAGGATTGTATTCCACAAAATAGAGCTGGTTTTTGGATTCGTCGACGGCGGCTCCGACGGGGGCGTTAAGGCCGGTGGCCAGGGGAGTTTTTGTTGTCGCCCTCGCGGGGCCGGCGCTGATCAAGAGCAGCAATGTACAAGAAATAAACCACATCAACCATTTTCCCGGACTTGCCGGCTTTCTGAGCTTCACTTTTTTCATCGATGTGTCCTCCTTATTTTTGGGGTGCGCTGAAAAATAAATTCACCGGTTAATGTTAATATTCCCAGGGAGACAAGCTTCCTATATCCGCATGGCATTCCCGCAAAAATATTAATTACTGACAGTATATCTCTTTATAATCATTAATTAATATCCAAAGCTTCGTCGGCTCAATTTTGCAAGTTACAGCAATGGATGTGCCATAAATCACTTTTTAATTATAAGGTGCTGATATTAATAATCAATTTTGATATATTAACTTGAAATGTTACTGAAGACAAACCGGACATTGTGTATTGTTTGTCCTACGTCAGGAGATGGCTAATATTGATAAGATCTTGTTTCCACAATAAATATCCGATGAATGGTTTTTCCTTCGATTTTTGTGAAGAACAAACAAATTCCAGTTGCAAATTTACAGCTTTCTACGAGCCCATCATCTCTTCTTCCTAAAGATTATTTTTATGGGCACTTTCTCAAAGCCGAAATTTTCACGAATCTGATTAATGAGATAGCGCTCGTAAGAAAAATGAATGCCTTTGACATTGCTGACGAAGAAAACAAAAGTAGGCGGTTTGACGCTTATTTGCGTTGCATAATAGATGTGCTGTTCCCGGCCCTGATAACGGGCCAGCGGAGTGCGTTCAATTGATTTTTCCACCAGTGCATTCAACGGCGCGGTTCCCACTCTTTGGGTGTACTGCCTGTAAACATCTTCAATAAGGCTGAAAATTTTCGGCGCCCGCTGTCCTGTTACTGCGGAGATGAAAATTATCGGGGCAAAATCCATAAACTTCAGCTTGTCTTTAACATCTTCAACATACTTCCCGACGGTGGAATTATCCTTTTCTATCTTGTCCCATTTATTGACAACGATGATGCAGGCTTTGCCCCGTTCATAGGCAAGCCCGGCAATCTTGGCATCCTGCTCGGTTATGCCCTCTTCGGCATCAATTAAGACCAGGGCAATGTCGCAGCGGTTGATGGTTTTCAGCGCCTGCACGACACTGTATTTTTCCAGCGTCAGACTGATTTTATTTTTTTTGCGGATTCCGGCGGTGTCGATCAACAGATAGTTTTTGCCGTGAACCTTAACGGGCATATCAATGGCATCCCGCGTTGTGCCGGGAGTCGGATTGGCAATGCTTCTTTCCCTGCCCAGAATGCGGTTGACCAGAGATGATTTACCGACGTTCGGTTTGCCGACGATGGCGACTTTGATTTGTTCATCCTGATCGTTTGCGGCTTCTTTGAATTCAGCGAAATCCTGCGTCACCGCGGCCATGAGTTCATCGACGCCCAAACCATGCTGGGCGGAGATGGGATAAAATTCATCAATACCCAGGCGGTAAAATTCATTGAGCAGGGCCGTATGCCTTTCACCGTCCACTTTATTGGCGACATAAAATACATTCTTGGCTTTACCGCGCAGAAGCCGGGCTATTTCCATGTCGGATGGCGTGAGCCCATCTTTTCCGTCCATTAAAAATATGATGACATCGGCTTCCTCGATAGCCAGATTGCTCTGTTCACGCATCTGGATGAGAATTCTTTCTTCGGAGGCCGGTTCAAATCCGCCGGTATCAATGAGGGTGAAAGCCTTGCCCTGCCAGACGCAATCCAGATAATTGCGGTCACGGGTGGCGCCCGGTTCATCAATGACGATGGCTTTTTGCTTTCCGGCAATCCGGTTAAAGAGAGTCGACTTGCCGACATTCGGCCTGCCGACGATGGCGATAACGGGTTTTGTCTGCATTTACTTCCTTGAATGGCCTGCAGCGATGAATAATCTCGCTGTAGAACAAGGGGTTGCAACCCCTTGTTCTAAAAATCCGACTTTTTTACGAGGTCGTAGTTAGTTCTTGATTAAACCAAACTCCTCCAGCATCTTCTCCGAGCTGGTCCAATCCTTTCTCACACGGACAAAAAGTTTCAGAAATACTTTTGCGCCGAAGAGTTTTTCCATTTCCAGCCTGGCCTGGGTGCCGATTTTCTTCAGCATCAGTCCTTTCTTCCCGATCATTATCGCTTTTTGCGAATCCTTTTCAACGGTTATCGTAGCACTGATACGAATTAAATTCTTTGCTTCATCTTCCTTGAAGGAGTCAATTTCCACGGCCGTGGCGTACGGAATCTCCTGCGCGGTAAGCAACATTATCTGCTCACGGATAAATTCGGCGGCAATAAACCTTTCCGACGCATCGGTAAATTCCTCTTCGGCAAAATATTGCGGACCTTCCGGCAGATTGTTTTTAATCATTTCCAGCAAACGCTCAATGCCTTCACCTTTTATTGCCGAAACGGGAATAATTTCCTTATAGTTGTAAAGGTTGCGGAACTTGTCGATCAGCGGCAGGAGCATCTCTTTTTCAATAAGATCTATTTTGTTGATTACCAGAAAGACCGGAATCTTAATTCCAGCCAGCGCTTCAATCAGAAACATATCCTGGGGATGAACAGCACTGTGGGCGTCGACCAGCATGAGCAGAATATCGGCATCGCCGAATGTATCTTTGGCCGTCTTGACCATGATACGGTTCATCGGCGTTGTGGCTTTGTGAATCCCCGGCGTATCCAGAAAGATAAGCTGGGCGCCGGGCAGATTCTTAATGCCGGTAATCTTGTTGCGGGTCGTCTGCGGTTTATTGGCTGTTATGGAAATTTTTTCGCCGATAATTGCGTTGAATAATGTCGACTTCCCTACATTCGGACGGCCGATGACGCCGATAAATCCGGATCTGAACACTTTATTTGTCTCCCGTGACCTTAGTTGTTTGGCTCTAAATAATTCCAGGGATTGATGTGGTTAAGGCGCTTTTCCGATCAGCGACGACTGAAATTAACCCGCGTTTTTGCTCCGGCGTTGTTATTACCTTAATATCCGCCTGCGGGTAAAGCTTTTTTATTGCGGTGATGTTGCTGTTTTGCCAGCCGCGGAAACCGGAAACGTCGCGGCTGTGCAATTCGAAGCGAATCTCGCTGGTTGCGGCAGGAAGCCGCTCCAGAAGTTTCATGGTCTGTTTGTAATAAACCGCCGCCAGCACCAGGCTGCCAAAGGCCGGATGCAGAGGCCCCGCCAGCACCGCCCCATCCTTTTCCATTTCTTTCGTCCATTGCAGGCCGACCCGAATTACACGGATTCCGGCGGCGGATAATTTTTCCCAGGCCAGGGCGCAAAGACTGACGGCTTCGGTCAACGGCAACGGCCGGTAGTTTCCCCTGGTAAATTCTTCAGCCAGGGCCGTGCCGCTGAAAACAACAACCGGGTGAATGCGGGCCATGTCCGGTTGCAGTTCAACCGTCTTTTCCAGAGAGCAGGCGAATCCGTCGCGGGTGTCGTGGGGCAGGCCGGCCATCAGATGCAGGCTGATTTGAAAATTACTTTCTTTCAGAAGCTTTACGGCCTTTATCGTGTCGGCGGAGCTATGGCCTCTCTGGGCAAATTGCAGAACATCATCAACAAAGGACTGCGCGCCTATTTCTACTGTTGTGACGTTGTATTCTCTGAGCTCGGAAAGAATATCGCTGTCGATGTAATCCGGTCTCGTGGAAACCCGGAGGGAATGAACAAGACCGGCCCGGATATAGGACCGGGCCCAGGAAAGAAGATCCCGCCGATATTTTTTGTCCATGCCCGTAAAACTTCCGCCGTAAAAGGCAATTTCGACGGGCCGGGATTTATCCCTGTTCCAGGCAAGGCAGGAATTAACCTCATTTTCAAAATATTCTTTGCTGATCTCCGGAGGATAGTCCCCGGCGGCAATCTTTTCGTTGCAGAAGATGCAGGAATGGGGACAGCCGCGGTTCATAATAAATATCGGGATAATAAAAGGGGAAGCCTTCTTCTCGGAAAGATGATTATACTTCATCACTGTGCAGTTCCCGCCAAGCCTTTTGCGCCGCCTGTTTTTCGGCCTCCTTTTTGCTTTTCCCATTGCCGAACTGAGTTACGCGGTCGGCGACAGTCACTTCCACCTTGAATACTTTCGCATGATCGGGGCCGCTGGAATCAATGATCCTGTATACCGGCGCGGTTTTAAAAGCTTTCTGGCAAAATTCCTGCAATGCTGTTTTGTAGTCGAAATGATGCTGAAGCTGTACAGAGTCGTCATTTAAAAGGGAGCCCATCAACTTTTTTAAAACCGACCGCGTTCGAGAAAAACCGGCATCGAGGTATATGGCGGCAATGACCGCCTCCAGAGCGTTGGCTAAAAGGGAATCCTTGGAGCGGCCGCCGGAAATTTCTTCGCCTCTTCCCAGCAGCAGGCAGCTGCCGATATCCAGTTGGCGCGCCAGTTCGGCCAGAGGCTTCTCATTAACAACGGCGGCGCGAATTTTGGAAAGAGCGCCTTCGGTAAAATCAGAATATTTTTTAATCAGCAGATCGCTTATACAGAGCCCCAAAACGGAATCTCCCAGAAATTCGTATCTTTCATTATCGGCCAGGGCAAGATGCGGATTTTCATTAACATAAGAACGATGAGTGAGAGCGGTTTCCAACCTTTTTATATCGCGAAAACGATAGGCAAGCTTTTTCTCCAATTCGCTTAGAACTTCCATTCTGTTTTGTTCAGGTAACAATTTCTCCATAAAATTTTCCTGCAATATATTTCCCCGCCCTCACTGTTGCGATTTTATTGATGGAAGAAGAAAATTCTTCATCGAGCAAAAACGGCAGATAGTTTTGTGAAAATCCCTTCAGCAGTCCTGTTTTTTTGTCTTTTGTACTTTCCACAAGTACCTGGAAAGGTTTTCCCGCAAAGCGCAGCGCAAATTTTTCCTGCTTCTGCTCACTTAATTTTCGCAAAGCGGCAGCCCGCTCTTTTTTTGTTTTTCCCGGCACCTGGGGCTGAATTTTTTGCGCCGCCGTTCCCGGTCTTGCCGAATAGGGAAAAACGTGTAGATAAGCTATCGGCAGACTTTCCAGCAAATTAAAAGTATTTTCAAACTGCTTGTCGCTTTCGGAGGGAAATCCTACCATGACGTCGACGCCGATTGCAATATCGCTGATCGCCAAATCGATCTTTTCAATGAGCTTCCGGAAAAAAACCGTATCATAATTTCTCTTCATTAATTGCAGAATTTTATCGTCGCCGCTTTGCAGCGGAATGTGCAAATGCGGACAAAGTAGCCCGCCGTCTTTAATAATATTCAGCAAATCGGTTGTTATTTCGTTTGGTTCAATGGAACTCAGCCGGATTCTCGTATCCAGGTTCAGCTCTTGCATTTTTTGCAAAATACAGGCAATACCCGTCGCCGGCTGAAGATCATGGCCGTAAAGGCCCAGGTGGATTCCGGTAAGAACAATTTCCTGATAACCTTCCCGCTCCAATTTACTTACGGCCGACAGCACATCTTCGGGCGCCTTGCTCCGGCTCCCGCCGCGGGCGAAGGGAACGATACAATAGCTGCAAAACGAATTGCAGCCGTCCTGAATTTTCAGAAACGCCCGCGTCCTGTCGCCAAAGGAGGCCAGCGGCATGTTACAAAATTCTTTGAGCCGGAAGACGTCGCCGGCCAGAACGCAGGGGGAGACATTTGTGTTGTTTTGCAAAAGTTCGCTGATCCGATGCTTCAGACCGTTGCCGACAACCATGCTTACGCCATCCAACTCCGCGACGCTGCGGGGGGCGATCTGCGCATAGCATCCGGTGACCAGAATTCTTGCCTGTGGATTTCTCCGATGCGCCCGGCGGATGAGCTGGCGGGATTGAAAATCGGAAAATGCGGTAACCGTGCAGGTATTTATGATGTAAACATCGGCGACGGAATTAAAAGGAACAACTGAAAAATTCTTCCTGCGCAAATCTTCTTCCAGAGCCGCGGATTCGTATCTGTTAACCTTGCAGCCTAAAGTTACGACCCCCACTGTGGGTCCGGAATCTGCCGACAAGCCGGGTTTTACGGGTGAAATTTTAAATTTATCAGCTGTTTGATTCAATTGATTCCCGCTAATGGTTTTGCCGGAAATCTAGACGGCGGATCAGAGTTTGTCAAGTTATTCCATTCCCAAATCAATGATGATACCGCGGCGGCTAGGAGGAGGCGACGAGGCGTATTATACATACGTTGAGGAAGCCGACAACGACGCCAACAAAGGGAGCGCTTGATTTGGAAATGGAATTAAACAAAATATGGCTTTTGAAATTAAATTAAGGTATCCTTTACAAGTATTAAAAGAACGGGGGTAATTTTATGGAAGTTATTTCCGGATTTTTCGCGGAAAATCCAACTGTTTTCAAAGTAACGGCCGTCATTGTACTGATCGTCGTCGCCTATTTAATTTTCAAGCAGTTCTTCAAACTGTCGCTGCTTCTTTTCCTGATTGCGGCCGCCGGCGCCGGTTATTATTACTATAACCAGCCCCAAAAAATATCCGAAGATGTGAAAAAAGTGAAAGCAAACGTGGAAAAGAGCAAAAATTTTTATAAAGATTCCAAGGAGTTGATTCACAAATCGGCCCGTCTTCCCGGAGAAGTCAATAAACTGTTGAAGGGTGAAGAAGACAAGGCGCAAAAGTAATATTTTCGAATATCGTACGATTCCACTATATATGTAACATCTTGAATTCTTAGCATGTCTAACCTGTCCAGAATTTTCACTTGGAGATTTTTTTTTCTGTTAGCCCTCCTGACGGCTTTGCTTGTGATATTCCTGCGGATGCCGAAGCCCTGTCAGGAGACTATAACTTATCGTATCGGTGCAGTTGACGAGAGATTCGGTCTCACCCGCGAACAATTTGCAGTTGCGGTAAAACTGGCGGCGGACATGTGGAAAAAACCACGAGACAGAGAACTCTTCCGGGAAGATGCCCGCGGGGAAATTGAGATTAACCTTATTTATGATTACCGGCAGGAAGCGTCGGATAAATTAAAGGAACTCCATTACAAAATTGACAATACAAAAACCGCTTACGAGGATTTGATAAACCGCCTGGATAATTTAAAGACCGAATACGAACAAAGAAACTCCGCACTGGCCGGTGATTTCAATCTCTATAATTCACGCATCAATACTTTGAATACCAGCATCGAATACTGGAACAGACACGGTGGAATTACCTCCGATTTACGCAGAAAGTTGATGCAGGAGAAAGATGAACTGGAGTCCTGGCGGGGAAAATTGAAGGCACAGCAGGATGATCTGCGGCAGCTGGCGGATACAATTCGCAGCATGGTTGTCGTCATCAATGAAATCGCCGCCAGAATCAACCTGGATGCAGCTGATTACCGGAATGCGGGCGATGCCCTGGGACAGGAATTTTGCGAAGGATATTATGAGAGGAAAAAAGGCAAACAAACGATAAACATTTACCAGTTTGACAATGAGTATCGGCTGGTGCGCGTCCTCGCCCATGAATTCGGCCACGCCCTGGGGCTGAAACACAGCAACGATCCCGGGGCTGTGATGCACCGGCTGATTCAATCCGACACCATCGAACTTTCCCCGGACGATATCACCGCTCTGCAGAAAAGATGCGGCGGCGACTAATAGCTGTTGTCCGCACACCGGCTTATCAGGATATAAACAGATTGTTGGTAGAAAAATTAGGATCGCTGGTTAAATTTACTCCCATACGCCTCATGCCTGCTTCATCTCCCGGCGTTGGAATATGCGTCATATGAACCTCGCATCCCTCCAGATCCTTTAACTTTTCCATAGCCAGTTCTGCGGCTGTATTCGATGTCGAGCTGATGCTCAGCGCTATCAAGGCCTCTTCCAGGTCGAGGCTCACATTCTTTTCGCCCAGTATTTCCGTTTTCAGCCGGCAGATAGAACCGGTGATGTTGGGCGGCAGTAATTTTATTTTTTTCGGGATACCGGCCAGATACTTGATGGCGTGAATGATCACACTGGAGGCGGCATGCATGAGGGGGGAATTGCTGCCGGTGATAATGGTGCCGTCTTTGAGCTCAATCGCCGCTCCGCAATAGATGCCTTCATTGCCCTTATCGCGCTCCATGGCGTTCCGGGCTGCTTCACGCGCGGGTGGAACAACTTTTCTGTCTTCCGGTTTGAGATTAAAATCGTTGAGAAAAAGTTCGACCCGCTGCACGGTTTCTTTATCGGTAAACCCCATGACGTATTCGCAGCGATAGCGAAAATAACGACGAATAATTTCCTGCTTCGCCGCCTCCCTGGTTACTTCATCATTGATGATGGCAAAGCCCGCACGGTTCACGCCCATATCCGTCGGTGAACGATAAAAGGATTCCTGGCCGGTAATCTTTTCCAAAATTCGCTTTAATACGGGGAATACTTCGACATCACGATTGTAGTTAACCGATTTCAGACCGTACGCCTCGAGGTGAAAAGGATCGATCTGATTAAAGTCCCTGATATCCGCGGTCGCCGCTTCATAGGCCACATTGACGGGATGCTTGAGCGGTATGTTCCAGATGGGAAACGTCTCAAATTTCGCATAGCCGGATTTAATGCCCCGCCTGTAGTCGTGATAAAGTTGAGAAAGGCAGGTCGCCATTTTACCACTGCCCGGACCGGGTCCTGTAACAATAACCAGAGGTTTATCAGTTTCAATATATTCATTAGCCCCGTAGCCTTCATCACTGACGATGAGTTCCACGTTTGTCGGATATCCCCTGGTGTAGCTGTGCGTGAACACCCTGATATTTCTTCTTTCGAGTTTGTTTTTGAAAAGGATCGCCGAGGGCTGGTTTTCAAAACGGGTAATTACAACACCCATGACATTAATATTCCACGCCCGCAGGTCGTCAATCAGCTTGAGGGCGTCCGAATCATAAGTAATTCCAAAGTCAGCTCTTATTTTTTTTCTTTCTATGTCCCCGGCATAGATGCAAAGCACGATGTCCGCCCGATCCTTGAGTTCTTTAATGAGCCTCATTTTGACATTGGGATCATAACCGGGCAGAACCCTCGCCGCGTGGTAATCAAAGAGAAGCTTGCCGCCGAACTCCAGATAAAGTTTGTTGTTAAAACGATCTGCTCTCTGCAGAATTTCCGCCGTCTGCTCTTTTATATACTTTTCATTGTCAAATCCTTTGTCTTTAGAACTTGCCTGCACCCCGGACGCCTCCTGAAATTAAACTAATATTATAAAATAACACAAATTTGAATTTTTTATATGACATTTATGTAGAATGTTGCGTGTGCTTTATATCAATAATGTTTATTTCGCCAAATATTTCTCCGTCTGGCGCAAATAAAATTATCGACGGCAGCCGCCGCGAGGCCGGTGGGCACATCGAAGAAGATTAAGAATTGAAGAATTAAAGCAAATTGATTTCCATGGCGCGCACGGGACAGGCGGATACGCAAAGCTCGCAGCCGGTGCATTTTTCGGGATCAAATAAAACTTTCATGGTCTGTTTTTCGAAAGACAGCGCTCCGGTGGGACAAAATGCGGTGCAGGCGCCGCAGTGGACGCACTTGTCCGCGTTTTGACTGACGCTTTTGGACAGAGGCTCGACTTTGAGCCCTTTTTCCTTTAAAAACTGGATGCCCCGATCGAAGTTTTCCTTCAGCCCACTGAGCTCCAGAACTATAACGCCTTCCCGGCGCGGAAAGATCCTTGCTTTGAGAATGTTGAAAATCAGATCATATTGTTTAACAAGCTGGCAGATTATCGGTTGCTGAACAATATCCGGCGTGTAACGAATGACTATTTTTTTCGAATACATAGATGTATTTCCAACCTTATGGATTGGCGGCATGTTAAGGGATGGGCCGGATATTGTCAAGGCAATTTATGCCGGACGTGCAGGATTCACTTCCGTACCTGCCGTCATTGGTCTTCCTCTTTTTTAGTTTTCGCCGGCTCATCCAGATTCCCCGAAAAAGCGTTGAACAGGGATTTAAAGGGCAAAAGACTGTTTAGGGTCTGCGGACTTACCTGGGAATAGGTCGTACTTAAATCAAGCCACTTTTGGTACTGATCGTCGGCCATATTGCGAAACAAAAGATAATTCTTAACAATCTGCTCCAGGTATTTTTCAAAGAATTCACTTAAAACCGTCTCCCCATACTGAATAATCAAATAAAGCATTGGATTCGGCAAAAGATAATTCTTTTTCCGCGCCTCTTCCAGAACAATTTGAGTCAAAATTGCCGCCGTTACATCTTCACCGGTCTTCGCATCGACCACAACTATCTGTCTTCCCTGCCGGATAACGTTGGTTACGTAATCAAGCGTCACATAAATGCTCTTTTCCGTGTCGTAGAGGCGGCGGTTAGTATACTTCTTTAATAACAATTTATTATCCATTTTATACTCCCGGAATTTTAGTAAATCTTTTCAGCAAATATTGCAACACAAAATAATATTTTTGCTTTTGCAGCTTAAATCTTATAGCGGCTCTCGAGTATATTATTATATATCTATAATCATTAGTATTTTATTGTTTTAAAATTTTGGTTACAGCCCCGAATACATTTTATTGCGTTGCAACATTTTTTCTTGACATTTTCCACAAACGTCTATACTATACACCAGCAATGCAAAAAATAAAAAGGGGGAATAAGTAATGGAAAACAAGATAATCGCCAAGAGGATCTTTGATTTTCACAAATCAACATTTGATAGTACTTTTAACTCTTTAACTATTTTGCAGCAGCAAATGGAAAAAATGTTTCTGGAATTCGTTCAGCGGTCGGCGTGGTTTCCTGCAGAAGGTAAAGCGGCCATTAACGAATGGGGAAATATGTGCGAGAAGGGGCGCTGTGATCTTAAGGAAGCGATAGACAATAGTTTTAAACAGTGGGAAGAGTATTTCGCCGCCGGGGAAGCCGCTTTTTCCGGTGAAGCCGACGCCGAAGCCAAAGCAGAAAAAACAAAGATGTCCAAAGCAACGATATGACAGGACTATAACCATGGAACCCGAAACGATTACCAAACAGATAATTGATTGGAATAAAGCTGCTTTTGACAATGCTTTCGACACCATCACGATTTCTTTATACTATTCAGAAAAAATGGTGAGGTTTTTCTGGGAAAAGGCCCGCTTCTTTTCCCCGGAGG
>DAOQVG010000017.1:0-12848 GCA_035341435.1 Smithellaceae bacterium | reverse complement strand
TTATACGTTGAGGAAGCCGACGACGCAGCCAACAAAGTTAGGCAAAGAATGCAACTTGGTATTAGGAACCGTATTGTTCTTTTATCCACGCCTGATAGGCGCCGGTTTTGATATCATCAATCCATTTCTTTTGCGTCAGGTACCAGTTCACTGTTTTTCTTAAACCGGAATCAAACGATTCCTGCGGCGACCAGCCCAGGTCGGTCTTAAGTTTGGTGAAGTCAATGGCGTAGCGGCGGTCATGCCCGGGTCGGTCTTTAACAAACGTAATCAGCTCGCGGCAGGCTTTTCCCGAAGCCCGCGGAGCAACTTCGTCGAGAATATCACAGATCATCTGTACAATTACAATATTCTCGATTTCCGCATTACCGCCGATGTTGTAAGTTTCGCCTGTTTCTCCGTATTTCATGATCGTCCAAATGGCTTGACAATGATCCCCCACATAAAGCCAGTCGCGAACATTTTTCCCGTCGCCGTATACCGGCAGCGGCTTTTCTTCCGTTGCATTTAAAATTACCAGAGGAATAAGTTTTTCCGGAAACTGATAGGGACCGTAATTATTGGAACAATTGGAAATTGTCGCCGGCAGTCCGAACGTCTTGAAATAAGCGCGCACCAGGTGATCGGAAGCGGCCTTCGATGCAGAATAAGGACTGTTGGGACGGTAAGGCGTATCCTCCCGGAAAAGACCTTCGGCGCCGAGACTGCCGTAGACTTCATCGGTGCTGACATGATGAAAAAGCAGAAATTTATCCCCGAGGGACTTGGCTGTTTCCAGGAGATTAAATGTGCCGACAATATTTGTCTGAATGAAACTCCCGGGATCTTTTATGGAACGGTCTACATGCGATTCGGCGGCAAAATGGCAGACGGCATCAACGTCATATAGAAGAAACACCTTTTCCAATTCGGCGGCATTACAGATATCAATTTTGTGGAAAATATATCTTTGCGGAAAATTTGCGGCAAAGTCGGCAAGATTTCCCGGATTTCCCGCATACGTTAATTTGTCCACATTGATGATTCTGCCGTCGAAGTCGGGATTATCGATAAGATAACGAATAAAATTACTGCCGATAAAGCCGCAGCCTCCGGTTACCAGCAAATTCTTGAATCCGGTTCTGCCTTTTTTTCCTTCCTTCATATTCGGTTAACAGCCTTTCTATATGTTTTATAAAGTATTTTCCAGAGATTAAGGAAACATAAAAGATCGCCCGACCGGGAGCGAGATTTACGTCTTGAGGTTGTCTTGGAAATGATTTTATGCAAAGCAGCTGACTATCTTAAGAAGCCCTGAATTATTCTGTTTACCGCCTGATCGTATGTTAACCCGAGACTCATCAGTTTGGTCAATTGATCATTGGCGATTTTGCCGATGGATGCTTCGTGGGTCAGTTCGGCATCGGGATGTTTGGCCTTAAGTGAAGGCATTGTCTCGTTGGTGCCGTTATCCATTATGATGGCATCGCATTCAATATGACCAAATGATTTATTCAGTGCTTCTATTGTTGCATAAAATGTCTGGTTGGAATTTCCTTTCATTACCGACCGGGAAATCATGTTCGCGCGGCTGCCGGCACCTTGTAAAATGATATTGTTGTTGGATACTGCCGTCTGCTCGCCGTCCGTCAAAACTCTTTCGGTTACCAGTAACAGGCTGTCCGGCCCCAGTTCGGCTTCATTAATCCGGTTGGCCTCATCAACACCGCCGATCTGTGTAAGCTCCATGTCCGCCGATGCACCCTGTTCCAAAAAGACTTTCGTTGTGGGATTGAGAGTCCGCTTGCCAATTCCCTCTCCCATGGCAAAATGTTTCTCCACATAAGTCACCTTAGCGTTGCGGCCTACCCGGAATTCGTGAATGCCGGCATGGCCTTCGGGGTCCGACGTGCCGCAATGGATGCCGCAACCGGCAACAATGGTCACTTCCGCATCTTCGCCGATAATAAATGCATTGTATACAACATCATAAAGGCCTGCCTGGCTTACGATAACCGGGATGTGCACGGACTCGTTTTTCGTCCCCGGCTTGATGGTCACAATAATTCCCGTTCCATCCTCATTTGTTTCTATCTCGATATTGGCGGACTGCTGACGTTGCAGAAGTTGTCCGTTTTTTCTAATATTGTAAGCCCCTTTGGGCAGTTTTTCCAAATCGGCTACTGTTTTTAATAATGATTTATCTAAAGCATCCAGCATTCTCTTCTCCTTCACAGCTGTCGTGGTAAGTGCAAACACTGAGATCGCTCAACAGCGGCAGAGCATCCGTTAAATTTCCGGTATAGACCAGGCGCCCTTTATCAAGAATCAAAATAACGTCGGCCGCCTCCAGAAAGACTCGATTGTGGCTGACAATGATTGTCGTCGTAAAATGTTCGGCAAGCTCTTTTTTCAGCAACTGGACCATCGGACCGATGGTCCATAAATCAATGCCCGTATCCGGCTCATCATAAATTGCCAGTTTAGGTTTGGCGGCGATGGTAATAGCCAGTTCAATCTTTTTAATCTCGCCGCCGGAAAGCTTGGCGTCAACTTCCTTATCCAGAAAAGACAGGGGGCAGATACCTACGTGGGAGACAATTTCCAAAAGCTTCTTCTCTTCTTCGAGACCGGTGGCGATGGAAAGCAGATCGCGAAAAGTAATTCCTTTAAAACGCGCCGGCTGCTGGAAACTGTAAGCAATACCCAGCTTCGCCCGATCGGTAATCGAGAAATTAGAGATATCTTCGCCTTCAAAAAGAACGGCCCCCCGGGAGACGGGATTAATTCCCATGATTAATTTGGCCAGGGTTGTTTTTCCACTGCCGTTGGGTCCGGTAATGGCATAAAATTTACCTTTTTCGAAATTGAAGGTAAGACCGTCAATAATATTCCGTTCAGTGGAATTGCCATTATTGTTGTCCGGCACAGTAAAATATAAATTTTTTAACTCCAGCATTGTACATACCTGCTTTCTTTAATATCTGAATGGATCTTATCGCCACCTGATATTGCTGATGAGTTTTTTATAATTATTAATCCTCAATTTTTTCTATATGCCGGAAATATTTAGATGTCAACAAAGATATTATCTCTGTTCATGTTGTCTGATTCGGTTGAAAACGGATAAAAAACAGGCACGATCGTCAGTCTGTCTTAAAGAAAAACGCCCTTGGATGCTTTTGCATCCGCGGGCGCATTAATAAACAGTGGCCGCTTCATTTTACCGATCAATCATTCTTTACCGGTTTGACAAAGAAAACCCTTTACCACATCCAAAAAAAGTAAAATTTTTGCGGGTAAAAATTTATTCCTTCTCCGTTATTTTTTAACTGCCGACTTTTTGGCTGTTTTGACAGCGGTCTTCTTAGCTACTTTCTTGGCTACTTTTTTGGCTACCGCTTTTTTAGCAACTTTTTTAGCTGTTGCTTTTTTGGCAACTTTTTTAGCTACTTTTTTGGCAACCTTCTTGGCAACTTTCTTTGCTGCCGCTTTTTTGGCAACCTTTTTAGCTGCCGTCTTCTTTGCTGCCGGTTTAGCAGCCTTCTTCGCCACTTTCTTTGCTGTCGCTGTCATCAGGTAAAGCCTCCTTTGATAAATTACATTTTGAGATTTATTGCTGCGATGCTCCTATGCGTTATTAGACTGCGTTTTTACTCTATTATTTACCTTCGGTCAATAAAAACTGCACCATAAACTCAATTTTTTTATTTTTTTCAGCTTTACCGGATAATTTTTATTATTCTCGCCGTAAATATTATTGTCGGTGAGGAAGATCACAGATACGTTCTCGCGCCGACGAACCGCCGGGCAAAAAAATTGCAGGACATCGACTCGATACGAATATTCTTCCCTCTGGACGGTGCATGGATGAACCGGCCGTTTCCAATGTATATACCGACATGCGATACTTTACCGTCGCTATTGGTGGCAAAAAATACTAAATCACCCTTTTGGAGATTTTTTTTGTCGATGGGATTGCCCGCATCGTACTGTGTTGCGGAATGCCGCGGCAGATCCAGACCGTTTAACTGATAAACCGTCATGGTCAATCCGCTGCAATCAAATCCCGTTTCAGGCGACGTGCCGCCCCAGAGATAAGGAACTCCGATAAATTCGCGGGCTGTCTGGACTAATGCATTTCTTAAATAATAAGTTCCGTACCGTTTTCGTTTAGCTGCCGCATAATCCTCGGGCTGAACAATGTAAAACTCTTCGATGACCCCTGAATCCCTTAGCCGCTGGGCCCTTTGCCTGGCCGCTTCCTTTGTCCGGAAATTGCCGAAGCGGACTTTGAAAAGCCCATCCCGCGCCAAAAAATAGGTGGCATCCAGCCCCTGATCCCGAAGTGACTCCGACAGGCGGACGGCGTTTTGGACATTGGCAAAGGCGCCGGCCTGAATTGTATAGCCCATCATCTGCAGTGATTTTGCCTTAGCTCGCGGCGGTACAGGCTTGAGGCGCTGCGGTTTACTTTGACAGGCAACAATCAGCAGAAAAACCAGCAATAAAAGAACTGTCTTCAGGCAAATATTTTTCATCACCTATACCCTGATGGACTCGTAAAAAACGGTCATGCATCGTGATACACAACGCAGCATCCGGCCTTTTTACGATGCCGTCATTCCCTAATACACGAAAACCCGCTACTCGGAAGCCGCCTTTTTGCTCCATTCGTCGCGTACAAATTTTTCCGCTTCTTCACGAGTGGCAATACTGCCGTCTAATTGCATATTTTCCAGAGCAAGCAGTATTTCTCCCATAAGCTTTCCCGGAGGATAGCCCAGCGCAATCAGATCATCGCCGGTGAGCAGACGCGGCGGATGCAGATCCTCCTCCGCCAGAAGCTGCAGCTGATTTTTACAAAATTCATAATTGTCCAGCATGCTGTGGCTCGCCAGGCAGTCGAGCCGGTGCAACTCCAGGTGCAAAGAAAAATGAGGCATGCGTAAAAACTGTTTCAACCTGCCCTTGCGCATCTTTTGCACATTCATAAAGACCATATGGCAGCGAATCAGGTCTGTCACCACCTCCCGGTCAAGACGTGAAAATTTCAACCTTTGCATGATCCCGGAGGCAATTTCTTCCCCCGCCTGAACATGACCGTAAAAGTGAATTCCCTTTTCATCCTCCGTACGCGTCACAGCCTTGCCGACGTCATGCAAAAGAACACCCCAGGCCAACCGTCGCTTTTCGGCCGGTTCCCTTTCCTGCGGCAGCATATCCAGCATCAGCAGTGTGTGCTGCCAGACATCACCCTCCGGATGGAAAAGCGGCGGCTGCTTTACTCCCTGCAGGCGGTCCACTTCCGGCAGAATCTCCGGCAGCAGCTTTGTCCGGGCCAGAAGCTCCAGACCACGACTGCTTCCGGGACGGGTAAGTATTTTATTGAGTTCTTCCTGCAGACGTTCCGCACTGATCCGGGTTATTTTTGCCGAATGCCTTTCTATGGCTTCTCCGGTTGCGGGATCAAGGTCATAATTGAGATTGGCGGCAAAACGAACAGCCCGCAGCATCCGCAGATAATCTTCATTAAAGCGTTTGTCGGGATCGCCGATGGTCCGGATTATTCTCTTTTCGATGTCTTCCCGGCCTCCGACATAATCAATGATCTCTCCCGTTTCCGGATCCATCAAAAGACCGTTGACGGTAAAATCCCGCCGGAGCACATCTTCACGGGAATCGGAGAAATGAACACTGGAAGGCCTTCGCCCGTCAATATAGACGTCGTCTCCGCGGAAGGTCGCCACTTCGTAGGGATGACCATGAACAACAACAGCCACAATGCCGAATTTAACGCCGACGGCGACTGTACGGGGGAAGAGCGCCATCACCTGCTCGGGAAGAGCGGAGGTGACAATATCATAGTCGTCGGGAACACTTTTGCGGATAAAATCGCGCACACAGCCGCCGACAAAATACGCGTCAAAACCCTCCCGCCTGAGCCTGCGGACAATTTCCACCGCCCGCCGACGGACGGCGTCGTTGTTATCTTTAACCTCCGGCTTCAGCAAAGAACCTTTCCTTAAAACATTTTTTTAAGTTTAAATTCGCCTCCCACCGCTTTTTACAAGGGCGTTATTTCCTGCCTAACCTGATGGCGCAAAATTCGCCGCACATCGTACAGCCTTCGTCCGCGGCGCTTTTACTTTTCTCTAAAAGGGCCGCCGTCTTTGGGGGATCAATGGACAAATCCACCTGCCCCTGCCAATCAAATTGTTTACGACATTCGGACATTTTGCGATCCTGCAGCCTAGCTCCGGGTATACCTTTGGCTATGTCGGCTATATGCGCGGCGATGCGCGCGGCAATCACACCGTCCCGGACGTCATCCAATGTCGGCAGACGCAAATGCTCCGCGGGCGTGACATAGCAGAGGAAGTCGGCGCCGGCCGATCCTGCAATCGCCCCGCCGATAGCCGATGTTATGTGATCGTAGCCCGGCGCAATATCCGTGGGCAGCGGCCCCAGAACATAAAAAGGAGCTCCCTCGCATATTTTCTTCTGCAGCCTGATGTTCGCTTCAATCTCCCTGATGGGAACGTGTCCCGGCCCTTCAATCATTACCTGCACTCCGGCTTCGCGCGCACGCCGGGCCAGTTTTCCTAAAATAATCAGTTCCTGTAATTGTCCGCGATCGGTTGCGTCGTCAATTGATCCGGGACGCAGACCGTCTCCGAGACTTAAAACCATATCGTAGCGTCTGGCAATCTCCAGCAAACGGTCATACTGCTCGTATAAAGGATTTTCCTGATCATTGCAGGCCATCCAGTTGGCCGTCATTGATCCACCCCGGCTGACAATACCCAGAACACGGCCCTGTTCTTCAATTGCGGCGACACTCTGCCGAGTTACCCCGCAGTGAACCGTGATGAAATCAACGCCGTCACGCCCGTTTTCTTCAATAACGGCAAACATGTCGTCGGCCGTCATCTCCGCAATAGCCTTCTTCTGGGCAATAATCTTACAGGCAGCCTGATAAATCGGTACCGTCCCGATAGCTACTTTCGCCGCTTCCATGATGGATTTCCTGATCGCCGCCAGATCACCGCCGGTGGAAAGATCCATGACGGCGTCAGCGCCCGCATCAGTCGCAATTTTGAGTTTGGTCAATTCCAGTTCCACATCGGTATGATCTTTAGACGTTCCGATATTGGCATTTATCTTCGTGCGCAAGCCTTCGCCGATAGCCAGAGGCACAATTCCCGGATGATTGACATTGCGGCAGATGACTATGATGCCTTTTTCTATTCCCTCCCGGATAAACTCCGGGGTTACACCTTCCGCCTCGGCGCAAGCTTTCATTTCTTCCGAGATCCGCCCTGCACGGGCTGTTTCCAGTTGGGTCATTTTTCCTCCAAATACATCGTCTCCATTCAGGGGCTGTATGAGATACACGATAACTGCTGAGTTACAGATCCTGAGACGTTTAGTTATTTTCCAATTTTTGCACTTACAGTTTATGTGCTTTTTATTTTTTCAATTTATCCGCCAGGGCATCGACCGATACATATCCCGCTCCCAGACTCACCGAATTTCTTATCGCCAGGGCGACCATGGCCTTCGCCTCCCCGGCTGCCGCGGCCACATCTTTTCCCAGAGCAAGGTTTGCCGCCAGCGCAGCAGCATAGGTGCAACCGGTGCCGTGAGATTCGGGCAAGTCAATGCGCGGTGAAGAATATTCCTGATAGTTTTTCCCGTCAAAGAGAATGTCCACAACTTCCTTCTGCTTATTTCCCTGGAGATGGCCGCCTTTTATTAGAACATTACGCACCCCGAGCTTTTGAATGACACCCGCCGCTTTTTTCATCGCTGCTATAGACTTGATTTCCATTTCGGCCATTTTTTCCGCTTCGGGGACATTGGGAGTGACAACCATGGCCAGGGGAAGCAACTTTTTTACAAGAGCCCGTCTGGCCGCCGCCAGCAGCAGATGCCGCCCGCCTTTAGCCAGCATTACAGGATCGACAACCAGTTTTTCAACATTATATTCCCTGATCATCCCGGCCACAACTCCAACAATACCCGCCGTGAGCAACATACCGGTTTTCACGGCATCCGCTCCAATATCGTTCAACACAACTTCCATTTGTTTGGCAACAAATTCCCTGTTGACCTCCCATATGCCCTGCACGCCGAAAGTATCTTGCGCCGTTACCGCCGTAACCACGTTCAGCGCATAGCAGCCGCAGGCGCTCACCGCCTTCAGATCAGCCTGAATGCCGGCCCCGGCGCTGGAATCCGACCCGCCGATGCACAATACTTTAAACGGCTGCATATTTATACGGCCTCCGGAAAAAAATCTTTCCGCCAGTATCTGACAACCAGCAGACTGCCTTCATTGACGCGAATCGTAGCCGGAGAACCAACGATGACATTGCTGATACCGCGGGAACTGCTCATTTCCAGCACTTCGTTATCCAGGGGGTATTTAAAGCCATTCAGGGAGACGCCTTCCGCTTTGGAACTCAAAGCAAACAGAGAAACCGTCTGCCCCGGAGACTCTTCAAAAGATGCTTCTTTTGCAACGGTGAAAATTTCACAGTATTCGTCCACCAGACTGGTTTTGATTCCCGCTTGTTCACCCAGGTTGAGCAAAAACAAATTGGCCAGGGCATGATCAATCCTGCCGCCCAGAGCGCCCCATATTTCAATTGCTTCCGGTTTGACCCCCAGCGCACATTCCAGGGCAAGCTGAGTATCGGTGGCGTCTTTATCCCGACGGTATTTTAATATTTTAACTCCACCGGTCGAAAACTTCTTCAATCCGGCGGCATCAGCCGAGTCCATATCTCCCATAATCATATCGGGTTGAATATTCAAACTGTCCAAATAGCGAATAGCGCCGTCACAGCAGATTGTAAGAAAACCGCCCATCGCCGCCGCCCGCTTTCGGAAAAAAGCGGGATCGCCCAGCCATCCATTGCTTATAATGATAACCTTTTTCAACATATCTTTTCTATAATTCCTTCACATCCGGCAGCCCCCGGAAGGTTCAGCTTTCCCAAAAAAAGCCACACCCTTTGATCATTACCGAGGATATGGCTTTAGTTAATTTTCAACCGCCAATCCCTTACGCCGGCATTATCCGGATCAGGTTCAAAGGGTATAATCTCAGCCATTCCGGCACCCCTGTACTTAAAATTTATTATATTACTCCCTTCTAAAAAGCAATTTGTTTAATTTGGAGGTTGATTTCGCTTGATTATGTAAGAATAACTGATCGACCACACAGTCGAAAAACGTGAAAATGGGTTGAAAACCAGTCAAATTAAAGTATTTAAAAACAATTACTAATTATTTTAATATGAATGTTTGTCTGAAGGATAAGGATATGGAAGTATTTTCAGCGTTAACACTGATTAGTAGAAACATTGTTATCTTGGCGCTTCGCACAATGAGGAGAAAAATGTCCGAAGACAACAATTTGATCAAAATTGCTCTCGACTCGAAGCTTGTAGAAAAAATCTATGACGCTGATCTTTCGCCTGCCATGAAAGAAACCGTTTCTTTTATCATTCCCCTCAAGAGGTGCACCTTTATACATATCTTCCCTAACAGTCGGCTATTTACACCTTATTCGGAGTTGCCTTAATTAATTGACACACAAAACTATTTGTCTTATATTGACCATCAACTACTCGTAAAAAACAAACTAAAAAACATGGAGGATGTGATGAAGAAACTCTTGCTTACAGTGATATTTGCATCTTTGCTTTGCGCAGCTTGTGTTATGACGGCGGGGCACCACGGCGCGACTGTTGCTATTGCGCCTCCACTTCCGGTGATTGTGGAACTGGATACCCCATACTATTTCCATAGCGGTTATAATTATTATTACACCGACAACAGGTGGTACTATTCTCAGAAAAAGGGCGGCCCCTGGATCGATCTCCCCAAGGATCGCTACCCGAAAGAGACAAGATACAGGGGTAAAGGTCCCGATCGAGGTAAGGGTTGGAAGCACGGCCGTGATCGAGATCGAGATTAAAAGTTGCCGCCGATACTGCAATTTAAAACACCTTTATCAGCGACGGGGTGACGTAATCGACGTAACTGCTTGCGTCACCCTTTTCTTTCCATCTCTAAAAGGGGACGGTTCTGTTTTTTAAGAGAACCGTCCCCTTTTAGAGATGGATAACCGTTGAGCTGATTTTAAAGCATTTCGTTGTCCAGGATTGTTTTCTCCCGCTCAAGATTGACCTGACCGATTGTCACTCTCAATTTGCAGCCGGTGCAGCGGAGGAGACGGCATTCCGAACAATAGAAAGGTCCTGTTTTTGCTTTTAACTCCGGAAAAAGAGGATATTCTTTCGGTAACTTGACAAATCCATCATAGACCTGCTTCAGAAAAACAGGATCACTTGCGGAGAAGCAAATTTTAATCCGGGACTTCGCAAGGCGGATAATTCCTTGTACGTTTTGTACTTCGTCCGCGTTAAAGCTAACCGAGAAGTTAAACGGTTTGATCTCCCCTGGTTGCTGAAGGCAATACTTTTTGTAGATTTCTTCGCCCCCCTGAGCGGCATGTATTGCTTCGTTGATAAGAGATAAAACATTTCGGCGATAATCAGACGGTAGAATCGGTTTCTCTCCATTGAGCAATATTTCAGCAATAAATCTCATTAATCTGCCTCCGGTGCTTTAACAAAAAGCTTATTCCATTTACTCATTTTATTTTTAGACGCAACTTTTTTGCAAACGGGAAATATCATACCATAAAAAGTAAACGTCTTGACACAAGCATCTTATTAGGGGTATCTGAATTAAAATCTATTCAACTTGTTATGGTATTTTCACAACCAAAAATTTGTCATTCCCGCAAAGGCGAAATTCCGGTAATAAACGGATTGGTTCGCCGCCTTCGCAGGGACAATGCCTGAATTCCGGATCAAGCCCGGAATAAAAAAAGGAGCTTGTAAAAGTCTCTAAATGGACATTAAAAAATACAATGTTATGTTTGCCGCGCAGCCGCCGGAAATAAACAGTCCGTGGAACGGTGAAGTCTGGAAGAATTCACCGGCGCTGGAAGTTTCCTCCTTCCGAAGGGAAAGCAGTGCGCATCGACCGGCAACATCCTGTAAACTGCTTTACGACCGCAGGCAAATTTACGGAATTTTTCACGTAAATGATCAGTATGTGCGCTGCATCCATACGGAATTCCAATCGGAAGTATATAAAGACAGCTGCGTCGAATTTTTCGTACAACCTCAGGAAGCGGACGCTTATTTCAATTTCGAATTCAATTGCGGCGGGGCACTGCTGGCCTCCTACGTTATCGACCCGACCCGCGTTGACGGCCGGATCAGTAAATATATCCCGCTGAGCCCCGAAGACAATCAGGAAATCAAACGTTATTCCAGCCTGCCCCGGACGGTGGAGCCGGAAATCACCCGTCCGATCAACTGGTTTCTGGGATTTGCGATTCCTTTTTCCGTCCTTAGTAAATATGCCTCAATACCCGAGGATGTAAGCGGCCATTTCTGGCGGGCTAATTTTTACAAATGCGGCAATGAAACTTCCCGCCCGCATTGGGGATCATGGTCTCCGGTTCATGAATTAAATTTTCATCTGCCCGCCGATTTCGGAGAACTTTATTTTTTATTTAAGCTGAACTCATGAAAAAAAGCCGTGTAAACATTTTTATTTTCGCCCTTGGTGCAATTTCTCTATTTTTGCTTGCCGGTGTTGCCGCAGCGTCCCCTCAAAATAACAATCATCAATTTCAGTCTTATCTCCGGCAGGGAGTTAAAAAAGCTTTCAACATGGAGTTTTCCGGGGCGAATTCCTGTCTGCAAAAGGCCGTGGAGTCGGACAGAGAAAACCCGTCCGGGTACGCCTTTCTGGCAATAATCAACCTGTTTGCCTACGAAATGAGCTTTGATGATAATGTGCGGAAGAGCAAGGAGGTTTTACTGCAGCGCTATGTTGATGAAACTGTCGTCCGGGGTAAAAAACAAATCGGGAAAAATCCCCAAGACGGCAGGGCTTATCTGGCGATGGCGATGGCCGGAATGGTCAGATTTAAATTTGCCAGCCAGCGCAGACAATATTTCCGTATGAGCCGTGAAGCCTCCACCATCTGGGAATATCTGGAAAAAGCCAAAGAAAATGATCCGCAGAATTACGATATTTATTTTCTGACAGGCTCATTTCGCTATCATATTGATCACCTTCCCCGCGTTACCCGTTTTCTCTCATCAATGGCGGTCACTTCCGGAGACAGGCGAAAAGGATTGCAGGAATTGGAGCTGGCGGCCCAAAAAGGCGATCTGCTCAAAGAACTGGCCCAGTCGGAACTTTCTGCCAATTATCTGAATTTTGAAAAGCAGCCGGCGCGGGCTCTGCCCATAATACAAAAATTAAGAGAAAATTTTCCCGGAAATTACAATTTTTCCTTTGCTCTGGCCAATGCCCTTTCCGATCTCCATCGATTCGATGACGCAGTTCATATCGCCCGGGAAATTGAAAAAAATATTGCTGCCGGCTCCACTCCCTTCGTTCCTCAGCTTCAACCACGTTATGACCTGTTGATGGGAAGAATATATTTTACTCAGGGCGAATATTCCAAGGCTGAGCTTTTTTTACAAAAGTCTCTTCAGGATACAACTCCCTACAATGCCCGGGTGCGCTCATGGGCTTATCTACGGCTGGGCATGATAAGTGATGCCCGCGGGGAAAGGAAAAAAGCTAAAGAGTATTATTCCAAAGTGTTCGACATCAAAGAAGGTGAAGGAGCCGCCCAGTTTGAAGCCGGAAAATGCCTGAAGACGGCTTGCGTTCCCCCCGCCGGGAAAAAGATGGCTGAAATGCCGAGTCACTCACTAAACAGCAACGGTAATCAAGGAAGGTAATACCGGGCTGAGCTT
>DAOQVG010000016.1:0-12973 GCA_035341435.1 Smithellaceae bacterium | reverse complement strand
CCGCGCGGTTCTATATCCAGTAAAATCGTAGATCCATCCGCCAGAGATTCCTTCATCGCCCGCATGGATGTGCCGTACAGATTGCCGAAATTTTCTTCCCATTCGGCAAAATCACCCTGTTCAATCCTCTTTTGGAATTCTTCCGGTGAAAGAAAAAAATAATCCTGACCGTCTATTTCACCGGGCCGGGGCGACCGGGTCGTGCAAGACACCGAAAACCTGATTTCCGGATGCACCTGTAAAAGACGCCGGCAAATGCTGCTCTTACCCGCTCCGGAAGGCGCCGAAACAACTATAAAGGTCCCTCTGTCCATAGCTACTCAATATTCTGCGCCTGTTCGCGCAGCTTACTTAACTCACTTTTCACTTCGATTACCCGCCGGGCAATCTCCGCATCGTTGCTTTTCGATCCTATTGTATTGATTTCACGGTTCATTTCCTGCAAAAGGAAATCAATTTTCTTGCCTTCGGCCTCTTCGCTTTGCAGCAGTGCAAAAAACTGGTCAATGTGACTGTGCATCCGCACTATTTCCTCGGTTATGTCACTCTTATCTGCAAATATTGCCGCCTCCTGAGCCAGCCGCGAGTCATCGATGGCACACCCGGCCGTCAGCTCCTTGATCCTTTCGGTCAAACGCATCTGATATTCAACCACAACCTGCGGCGAACGGGCTTTGATCACTTCAAGGATGCCCCTGATGAAATCCAGCCTCTGTTCCATATCCCGATAAATTGCAGCGCCCTCCTCCTGCCTCATCCGGACCATCATATCGAGGGCTTCTTCCAAAGCGACGCCGACCTGTTTTAGAATTTCAGGGCCAATCTCGGTTTCGGCGGGCTGCAAAAAAATTTCACGAAAGCCGGTCAGAGTTTTAAGGCTGATTTCCTCCTGCAATCCAAACTCATCTTTCAGACGCTGCAAAGCGGCAAAATAATTCCGGGCTGCTTCCAGATTGATCATTGCCGGTGTGGTATTTGTGCTCTGGGCTTCCAGACGGATAAACACCTCCAGCCTTCCCCGTTTTATTTTCTCACCGATTTTCTTCTTGAATTCCAGTTCCAGAGGGAAAAGGGCCTGCGGCGCTTTCAAGGATATTTCCAGAAAGCGGTGATTGACAGATTTAATTTCCACAACAATATTTCTGTCCTGCCCCGGAGCTTCCACCCTTCCATAGCCCGTCATGCTTTTGATCATTTTTATACCTGTCCTTTAATTCAGAAACTCCCGCCAAGCAAAATCGGGAAAACCCTCCCTATGCTCGAATATGACACTTATAGATTTTTATTCCATTGCCTTTAACTGCAATAAATATGTCGCTCTTATTTTAGCCAGCATCAAAAGCTGCTTTTCATCCGCATAGTCGGGATACGTCCACGGCAGGGGACAAAACTTCTTATTCTGATAATACAATGTTAAATCCGCGTAAATGCCGTCGCGCAAATAAGGTCTGTGCGCATAACTTTTACCTGTAGCGAGAATCAAGTGCCCCTTGGCTATATAACCGGGATCAATGTTGACCCGGCGTTTGCCTTCCTGCGTAAATTCGTTTTCCAACTCGTTAGTGGCAAGTTTAATATCGGGCAGCGATTCCGGTCTGATCAGCTTTTCCATCGATAAAAAACGCCGCACTAAATTTCCGCCCATTTCCCGGCAATAATAATTCGTATAATCAAAGAGCACTACATCGCTGATAAAATCAGGATGCCCGTAGCGTACCATCAACCCGGCCACAGCCTCGTCCAGCAGTTCAACCGACGCAGCAAAAACACTGAAAATTAATTTTACCGGCTCAGCGGGAGTGGGTTTGCTCATAAAACTTTTATTAATTCTTCCTGTGAAACCGTCGCCGTCCCTACTTTACCAACCACAATGCCCGCGGCCTGGTTGGCCAGGC
This sequence comes from Smithellaceae bacterium, assembly GCA_035341435.1. Classification (GTDB taxonomy): domain Bacteria; phylum Desulfobacterota; class Syntrophia; order Syntrophales; family Smithellaceae; genus MVRV01. The sequence continues at coordinate 11,078 of DAOQVG010000016.1, read as the reverse complement.
AGGTTGCTTCCTGGAGACTGGCTTTTGCCGCCAGACTCAGGGCCAGCACTCCGATTACCGTGTCTCCGGCGCCGGTCACATCGTAAATTTCTTTAGCCTGGGTCGAAAAATGAGTATGGGCTATCTTTTTTCCCTTCTCAAAGAGACTCATGCCTTCCTCGCCCCGGGTAATCAACAGCGCATGAAAATTATATTTATTTAACAGGGCGGCTCCCGCCTGCAGGAGATCATTCTCATCGGTTATCTCGATTCCTGCAGCGCGTCCGGCCTCGTGGTGATTGGGAGTAACTACGTAAACTCCTTCGTATACGGTAAAATCATTTTGCTTCGGATCGAGGCAAATGTAGACCTTTTCGTCATCAACAATTTTTCTTATTCCCGTGATCAGTTCCCGTGAAATCACGCCCTTGCTGTAGTCGGAAATAACGATGGCGCCGATTTTACTTTGCAGTAAATTTATATACTCCAGTATTTTCCTGGTGCTGTTTTTCGGAATCGGCTTTCTGCTCTCTTTATCAAAACGCACCATCTGCTGGCCGTGAGCAACTATCCTCGTTTTTAAAGTTGTCGGCCGTCCTTTTTCCACCACAATGCCGTCGGTTTCGATTTCCCGCTGCCGCAATTCTTCCAGCAGCCGTTTCCCGATATTGTCGGCGCCGACAACCCCGGCCACGTAGACTTTACCGCCCATCGCATAAATACTATTGAGCACGTTGGCGCAGCCGCCGAGCAAAATACTGTCTTTTTGCACATCAACAACCGGAACGGGCGCTTCCGGCGAAATACGGGATACCTTACCCCAGATAAAATGGTCGACCATGATGTCCCCGACCACAAGAACACCCGCCTCCGGAAAGTTATTGATAATTTCCAAAGCTCTTTTTTTTGTTAATATTTTTTGCACGCGTTAAAAACTCCGAAATAACTGTTCCTGAAAAATAAAAAAGCGCCGCCAGCGCTTACATTTATGTAAAATGTGACCTCTTGTTATTACTCTGTCTGGAATTTGTCAAATATTTTCTATGCTTTTATAGCCATTATATTCATTGTTGACTTCATAAATATTATCAAGTAAAAATCTGCTTAAATATCATATAAAAGGACAAGTTTGATGATCCGTTCCGTACTGATTGTTACATTGGGAGTTGCCATTACCGGTTTTATGTCCTTTTGGTGTGTGATCTTTTCGCTCATCCCCGATTCCGAAAACAGAATTCATAAAATCGCCAGGCTCTGGGCCAAAATACTGCTTTTAATGTCCAATACGAAAGTAGAAGTCATCGGAGCAAGAAATATCACCCTGGGCAAGCCGCAGATATTTATGGCCAATCATCAAAGCGATTTCGATATCCTGATTGTTCTCGCCCACGTACCGGGCCAGTTCCGCTGGCTCGCCAAAAAGGAACTGTTCCGCATTCCCATTTTCGGCCATGCCATGAAAGCAGCCGGTTATATCGCAATCGACAGGTACGATCATGAAAAAGCGATTCAAGACCTGGAACAGGCGGCCAGACGCATAAAAGAAGGCAAATCGGTGATGTCCTTCCCTGAAGGTTCCCGCAGCAGCAACAAGGGCATCCAGCCTTTTAAACAAGGTATATTTCATCTCGCCATCAAATCAGGTGTGCCCATTGTTCCTGTTTCTATCATCGGCAGCGGGGAAATAATGCCCAAAAGATCACTGAAAGTTACGCCCGGCAGGGTGAAACTGGTTATTGACAAACCCATTGATGTCAAAAAATATTCTCCTGATGATCGTCAGGCACTGATCGAGCAGGTTCGAAAAGTCATTACCCGGAATTATGACTCCTGGAGGGAAACAGGCACCCCGAGTATTAATGAGATGGAAAACATAGATGGAAGAAAAGCAATCAAATAACAAGCAGATGCGGGAAATCAAGGGTATTGGATGTCTGGCCCTGGCTGTTTTTTTGCTTTTATGTCTTACCTCCTACCATCCGCAGGACCCTTCCTTTACGCATTTTTCAACCGATGGAAAAGCTGCGCACAATTTTACCGGCTCCGTGGGCTCCTACACCGCCGATACCCTGATCCGCCTGCTGGGAATCAGTTCATTTTTTTTACCGCTGATTTTTCTGATATGCTCGTTTCTCTACTTCTTGAAGGCGGAGTTTAACATCAGCAAAGGCAGATTTCTGGGCGCAGTCTTTTTTATTGTTTCCTTTGCCGGCCTGCTGAGTGCCATTATTAAAACTGTTACTCTTTACGGAGAAAAGCTAAAGGCAGGCGGGTTGATCGGTGCAGGAACGGCTGGAATACTATTCAGTTATTTTAACGCCGCCGGAACATACATTCTTTTAATCCTGATTTTAATCGTAGCCTTAATTTTTATGATCAATTTCTCCCTCACGATGGCGGCCGGAGCCTTCTCCCAGGGTCTTTTGTGGATTGTGATTGCAACTAAAACCAGAATAGCAGCGTTTACTTCTTCGACCATCAGCCGCGTTAAAGCCAGGAAGAAGGAAAAGCCGGTCATTATCGAAGAAAATGCGGCAGCACCCCTGAAAACGAAAATGAAAAAAATGGAACAGACGCACTTTGATTTCACCCAGGCCGACGGCAAATTTCAGTTGCCGCCCTTCTCGCTTCTGGAGGAATCCCAACGCAACAGCACACGTGTCAAACGGGACCATCTTATCACCAATTCCCGCATTCTGGAGAAGAAACTGGCTGATTTCGGGGTGGAGGGACACGTGGTGGAAGTCACACCCGGACCGGTAATCACAATGTATGAGCTGGAACCGGCGCCCGGAGTAAAAATAAATAAGATCACAACCCTGGCCGATGATCTGGCGCTGGCGCTCATGGCGTCAAGCATCCGTATTCTTGCACCCATTCCCGGCAAATCAGTGATTGGCATTGAAATACCGAATCTGAAAAGAGAAGCGGTTTTTCTCAAAGATGTACTGGACAATGATGCTTTCGCCAGTTCGTCGCTGCAGTTGCCTATTGCTCTCGGCGTCGATTTTGTGGGCACGCCGGTCATCGCCGATTTAACGAAAATGCCTCATCTGTTAATCGCCGGCACCACCGGCTCAGGCAAGAGCGTCGCGCTCAACGCGATGATATGCAGCATTCTTTTTAAAGTGCCGCCCGACAACGTTAAATTTCTGATGATTGATCCCAAAAGGCTGGAGCTGTCTTCCTATGAAGGCATCCCGCATTTAATGCACCCGGTCGTCGTCGATCCGAAAAAAGCCTCACAGGTATTGCGCTGGACGGTGGAAGAAATGGAAAGGCGCTACCGTTTTATCAGTGACCTGGGTGTAAAAAGCATCGACGCTTACAATGAATTCCTCTTAAAAAATCCGCAGGGCCAAGAGCCGGTTAAAGATCAGGCCCGGACAGAGGACAATGATCCTTCCGGAGCAGACACGGCGCGCTCTGCTCGGCTAAAACACGTTCATCTTCCTTATATAGTAGTTATAATTGATGAATTATCCGACCTGATGATGGTGGCGTCGCGTGACGTGGAAGAATCGCTGACAAGGCTCGCGCAAATGGCCAGAGCGGCCGGAATACATTTGATCATCGCCACCCAGCGGCCGTCGGTCGATGTCATCACCGGTTTGATCAAAGCCAACTTCCCGACGCGCATCTCTTTTCAGGTTTCCTCGAAAATAGATTCCCGGACGATTATCGATCAGCCGGGCGCGGAACAACTGCTGGGGGCCGGAGACATGCTCTTTATTCCCCCGGGCACGTCCAGGCTGACGCGCATCCATGGCGCCTACGTTTCCGATCAGGAAATCAGCCGCCTTGTCAGCTTTATCAAAATGCAGGCGCCGCCGGCATATGACGCCTCCATTGAAAAATTCCAGCTGGAAACGGCCGCCAATCAGCAGGACGATGAAAATTTTGACGAAAAATACGATGAAGCCGTGGCGCTGGTCGGTGAACTGGGACAGGCATCAATCTCGCTTGTTCAGCGTTACATGAAAATAGGCTACAACCGGGCGGCACGGATAATTGAACAGATGGAACGCGAGGGCATCGTCGGCCCCTCCGACGGCGCCAAACCACGAAAAGTTCTCATTAGAAAGTTGCCCTCTTGAAATTGCACGAGAAGATCAAAGTCCACATCATCAGCCTCGGCTGCTCCAAGAATTTAGTCGATTCCGAAGTAATGGGCGGGTTGCTCAGCCAATCCGGCCTGCAGCTTGTCAACCGGCGTGAACTGGCGGATATCGTCATCGTCAATACCTGCGCATTTATCAACCCCGCCAAAGAAGAAGCCATCGAAGAAATCCTGCAGCTGGCCTGGGAAAAAAAGGAAGGCCTTCATCCCTTCCGTATTGTTGTCGCCGGGTGTCTGGCGCAGCGCTACGGCCGGGAGCTCCTTGCCGAGATACCCGAGGTTGATTTATTTATCGGCACGGGAGAAGTAGCCAATATAGTTCAACATCTGAGCAGAATGACCAGCCCGGAGGCAAAACGCTCCGCCGTTATCACCAAACCGAATTTCTTAATGAATTCAAAGCATCCACGGGTTTTTTCGGGCTTATCGGTAACCGCTTACCTGAAAATTTCCGACGGCTGCTCTAATTGCTGCACTTATTGTGTGATTCCCTCTCTTCGTGGCCGCGCCCGCAGCCGCAAACCGGATGATATCCTGCAGGAAGCACAAATGCTGGCCCAAAGAGGCATCAGGGAAATCATTATAACCGGTCAGGATACAACGGCGTACGGCATGGATTTGAAAGGTCATCCCCGGCTGGCCGATTTATTAACCGACCTGGCCGCGATCAGAGGCATTCAATGGATTCGCCTTCTTTACGCCCATCCGGCGCACATGAAGGAAGAAATGATGATTTCCATGGCCGGCAGTGAGAAAATCTGCCGCTATATCGACCTTCCGATTCAACATATCGACGATGCCATTCTCAAAGCAATGAACCGCAACGTCACCAGTCACCGCATTAAAGAAATTATCTCCGGGGCGCGCGCAATGATGCCGGACATCGCGTTGCGCACATCGATAATTGTCGGTTTTCCCGGCGAAACCCCAAAGAGATTTGACAGACTCCTCGATTTCATCGGTGAAGCGAAGTTCGACCATCTCGGCGTTTTCCCCTATTCGCGTGAAGAGGAAACAAAAGCGGCTCTCCTTCCTTCACGCATTGCGGAGAAGGAAAAGCAGCGCCGCCGCGATATCATCATGAACGAGCAGGCGGCAATCTCGAATAAAATTAATCAGGGATTGATCGGCAGAATTCAGGAAATTCTGATCGAAGGGAAAAGCGACCGCAGCGATTATATCTACGTCGGCCGCTGCCGCCGACAGGCCCCGGAAATTGACGGCATAACCTACGTTAAAGGCAAACAGGCCAAAACGGGCTCGATCATTCAAGGCAAAATTGTTGCCGCCGACGACTATGACCTGTTCGCCGAAATAGTTGAATAGAACTGCAGCCAGCAAAGTCAGGCAAAGAATGCAACGTGGTAAAATTCTCATTTGACAATTGACCTTACTTCGTAGCAATATACGTTTCCCATTTTCCTTTAAATAAGTAAACAAGGTAATAATTTCATGCAAATTCAGGATATTTTCGCCGCCTACAAAGACGATATGCAGCAGGTTGAAGAGCACCTCGATCAGTACCTTTCCTCAGATGTAAAGTTGATCCCTGAAGTGTGCCATCATTTGATCGACAGCGGTGGGAAGAGGGTCAGACCGCTGCTTCTGCTGATCAGTTCCCGACTCTGCGGGTTTACCGGTGAACAGCGTTTCACCGCAGGGGCGGTGCTCGAATTTATCCATACCGCATCGCTGCTGCATGATGATGTCATTGATGAGGCGACGATCCGTCGCGGCAAAACTTCCGCCAACAATATCTGGGGAAACGCCGTCAGCGTCCTGGTGGGCGATTTTCTTTACACCAAGGCATTCAAACTAATGGCGGAAACCGGCAATATCCCGCTGGTCAAACTAATATCCGGAACCGTCAACGCCATGTCCGAAGGAGAGGTTTTCCAACTCATGAAGTGCGGTGACGTCAGCATAACTGAAGAAGAATACCTGTCGATTATCGAAAAAAAGACCGCTGTTTTGCTGTCGACGGCCTGCGCCGCCGGCGCGATTCTCAGCGGAGCAGAGCAGGACAAAATCGATGCTCTGGACCGGTTCGGGGCGAAGATCGGCATGGCTTTTCAAATCACCGACGATACGCTCGATTACATGGCCAAAGAGCAGGAATTCGGCAAATCAATCGGCAAAGATCTGGAAGAAGGCAAACTGACTCTGCCGCTCATTTTTGCCCTCAGGAACGCGACAAGCGTCGAGAAAGACAAGGCCCGGGAATTAATAGCGTCGCAGGGGCAAGATGAAGAAACAATTCCTGTAATTGCAGAGTTAATTCAGAAATATAAAGGCATCGATTATTCTTTGCAGTGCGCCGCCAAATATATCCGGGACGCCCAGACCCTGCTGGAAATCTTCGGCAAATGCCCGGAAACCAATCAGCTCTACTCCATGGCGGAGTTCATTCTGGCCCGCCAGACTTAGACTTAGTTAATTGATTAAACTGAACAATCATTCCTGCCGCCGCAGCTCCTGCAGGCGAAAAACGAGTGCGCCGGCCGGCATTATGAGGACGCCAAAAACCGTAATACCCAGGCGAAAACTATACAGGTCACCGGAAACACCCAATAAATATGGAATGAGCCCTCCTCCGAAAACCACACTTAAAGCGACGATAATTCCCGTCGCCAGGCTTCGCATCTCCCTCGCAAATGCCTTGGCGATTATTACAAGCCCCACCGGAAAAAAAGCTATCACGAAAGATGATTGCATAAAGAGAACGAGCCCGGTGTATTGAACCTGGGCCAATCCTAAAAGCACGGTGAAGACACTGGTCAGAAACAACACCACGAACAGAACCTTTCTCAGGTCAAACCGGTCCAGGACAAAACCGCAGGCAATGGATACGGCAACCGCACCCAGTCTTGATATTCCCAGAACGGTATTGGCGTAATCTATATTTAAATGCAGTTCTTTCGTCATATACAGAGGAATTACGGAGTAAATGCCAAGATTTGCTCCCATGCCGAAAATCCAGATCAAAGCCATCACCCACAGAGATTTTATTTTAACAATGTCTCGAAACATCGCCTTCGGGGGATTAATGATTTTTACTTCGCTGGCCGCAAAATAGAAAATAACCGAGCAGAGCAAAAAGACGAAGGCATAAATCACAAATATGTCGCGCCAGGGGAGAAAATGAAGAAGGAAGAGCGCAACCAGCGGCGTGGCGAAAATCGCCAGCGAAGCTCCGGTATCATGAATGGCGATGGCCTTGCCCCAGTGTTCTTCACAGTAGTATTCGGTGATGAGCGGAATCACCGAGGGCAGATACAACCCGACGGCAAAACTGAGCACAAAAGCAAAAATATTCAGCAAAAAAAGACTGTGAACCAGTGGAATTAAAAAACAAGCCAGACCGAGCAGCAGGAAAGAAAAAATAATGGTTTTCTTGTAACCAAAGCGACCGGAAAAAAGGCCGGAAGTAATCACCGCAGCACCGTATCCGGTGGACAGAAAGATGAAGATGCCGCTTGCCCGGGCATGATTAATCAAGAACTCGTCTTCGATCACCGGTAAAAGCGGCGACAATACTATGCGGACCGAAAAATTGACAAACCAAATAAACCAGAGGAAGAAAAGAAAGAGAAGCGCCCTGCCGCGAAAGTTTGAATACGGTTCCATGTGTGCCAACTAACTTTATGGAAAGAATTTATCCATATCCTGTCTGACCGTTTCCAGCCAATTCTTTCTCTACGGTATGCCCGTTTACCTGAAGCGCACTATCAGCTTCCCGGGCAATTGCATGATTGAAGCTGCCGGGCTGCGGATGAGCCAGAATAACGGAGATTTGCATTTCAGGTTGTCTCCAATCGGTAATGACCGGATAAAATTACCGATTTTGGGAAGGCTTTGAAGTTGATTTAAATTGGTCGTTGATCAGCGCCGTTTTGGCGGCAAAGCTTTTCAACTGGTCATTCATTCGCGCCAGACCGGGCTGCCAGACATTGTGAAAATGATCCCAGAAAAAAGTTTGAGCCAGAACAAACCGGTTGTGGGCATTTCCGGCATGCTTCATCTTTTTTTCAAAGGAAGCCTGAAGAGCACGCAGCCGCGCGCGCATGTCTTCATCTTCAACGCTGTTAAAAAATTCATCTAGAAGACGCTTGCGCTCCCGTTCAAAGGAAAGACGATCTTCCACAAAGAGCTTGACCATCTTTGCATGCCGCTGCAGGTATTCTTCTTTGCGCTGTTCAGTTTCTTCCTCCCATTGATTGTGTTCCATGGGAAACCTCCTCGCGTTGTGGAGGGAAAACTGCTTAATTCCCCCCGTCAGTATTGCGTAATTAAATACGCTGAAGAACGGGAAAAAACCATATATCGGGAACTATATTTTCCTATATCATTCTGCATAGAAACAGGTCCTCCGGCAGGGCATATTGATAAATAAAGTCGGAAAATCAAGAACATGAAATGAATAACATCATCATTGATTTAGAAATGAAATTACTTCTCCAGGATCACAAACATTCTGCACTTGTCGCAGTCAAACTCGAGACGGTAGGTATGATGAGCGTCTCTCATCCGGAGAGGTTCTTTGAGGGAGGAACCGTGCTGCATCCGGGGACACAAGTCTAATTGATACCGGAGACAATAGCGGGCAGTCATGACCGTTTTTCCGGTCGCAGCGGAAAAAGTTTCCAGGGCCGGTTCAACAACAGACGACCCGTGGCGTTCATAAAAGCTTCGGGCGCGCTTGTTGAAGACATTGGCGCGAAAGTCGAGCTCTTTTTCCGGGTAGGGTACTTCGTTGGGAAAAAGCTTCACAACCCGGCGGGGATATGCCTTCTGTCGGACTGCGGTGAGCTTCTCCAAAACATCCCGCCGGATGCCGTTCAAAGCGCCGGCGGAAAGAAAGCCCGGCTGTTCAGGCTCAATCGTCAATTTCGCCGTCCGGTAAGGTGTATTGCCGGTGCTCGCCAGATGGGTTTCGATCTGTTTTACAGCCCGGGCCGGATCGCGGGGAGTTTCCAATAAAACATCCTTTACCACTTCAGCTACATTGCCGTCTTCGTCTTTCGCCGCCAGGCGGATCAAGGTATCTTCCTGCCGGAAATTCATTTCCACGGCTATACGGCGGTCGGCTGATGATTTTTTCAGGGCTCTGGCCAGGGCGATATCGTAATTGCGATAAAGAGGAGTGCCGATGGCCAGACCGGTCATGTTATTCGGATAGATTTTTCCCTTGTCCACCCTCTCCACCCGAAATCCGGCCAGATCGTTTTTCCTGGTAAAAAAGCAGAGCCCGTCCCCGTTTTGCAGATCATGACGGTCAAGACGAAAAAAATCCTTCCCGACATAAGCGATTTCACCCAGATACTGTCCGATTGATTTTTGCGTATCCAGAGAGGCGACTTTTTGTCTTCCTCCGGCAATAAAATATCGGGTATAACCACGGTTGAACGTTCTTCCGGGATCCGGTGAAAAAGTAAATTTACTTTCTCCGGAGCTGCTTTTGCGGTAGCCGGCCTGTCCGCGGACAAACCGGTCAATTGTTTGACGGAAAGCGGCCGTCACATTTTTTACATAATCAATTCCCTTATACCTTCCCTCGATTTTAAAAGAGGTCACTCCGGCGGCGATCAGATCCGGTATGGAGTCCATCAGATTCAGGTCTTTGAGGGAAAGGAGGAATTTGTTTTGCACGATGATGTTGCCGTCGCCGTCCATTAAGGTGTAGTGAGACCGGCAGGGCTGGGCGCAGACGCCGCGGTTGCCGCTCCGTCCGGTGATGGCCTGACTCAGGTAACATTGTCCGCTGTAGGAAACACATAATGCGCCGTAGACGAAAGCTTCCAGCTCTATACTGGAATTCCTGCGGATTGCTGCAATCTCATCAAGCGAGAGCTCCCGGGCAAGGATCACCCGTTGAAAGCCCACCGCCTCCAGAAACTTAATCTTTTCCAAGGAATTATTGTGCATCTGAGTGCTGGCGATAAGAGGAATCGGCGGAAGATCCAGTTCCAGCAGTCCCACGTCCTGAATAATCAGGGCGTCGGCGCCCAGCTCGTAGACTTTCCGGATGATGTCGAGGGATTCATCAAGTTCCCGGTCCGTCAGGATGGTATTGAGCGCCACATAGACTCGGGCGTAATAGAGATGCGCATGCTTGATCAACCGGGCGATCTCGGCAATGCTGACTCCCGCTCCGGCTCTGGCGGAAAATTTCGGAGCGCCGATATACACGGCGTCGGCGCCGTGATCAATGGCGGCTATGCCGATGTCGGCGTTTCCCGCCGGCGCCAGTAATTCCAGTGACGTGACCATTTAACCGCTCCCCGCAAGACCGTTTACCGTGCCGGCGGTCTTGATGATGAACTCTTCCATGATTATTTTTGCTTCGTCCAGGGAGGAATAGGCGACGGTTTGCAAAGCGGGGCTGCCCACAATCATGGCGGACAAGCACCGGTTGGGCAAAAGCCGCTGAAGGCATAAAACAGGCTTCTTTAAGGCAGCGGCCCATCCCAGTTCATAGCCCACTCCTAAAGACGGCGTCGTGACCTCGGCCACAACAAGATCACTGGCAAAAAGCCATGCCATGTCCCGGTCGTGAATATACCGGTCGCCGGGCCCGTCGTCGCCTGCTTCCGAAAGCTCAGGTTGGCCCACATGCTCGGTCAATACTTCTCCGAAAGATCGCAGCCAGGCAATCATGGCCTCATATAGCGCGGCATCGTTTCGTCCCGCCCGGATCGATCCGGCAAAATAAATTTTCATGTTTTCCCCATTTTCCAGTCAGAAGCGACTATCCGGTTGATCGTCTAAATCTTTCCGGCTTCAACCGTCATCACCTTCCGCAGCCGGACACAGCACCGGCGAATGATTATCATGCAACAGCTGATTTTTTTCTGTCTTCTTCCGGCTGACATTGGCGTAGCAGTAAATGCAATGATGCCCGCAAGTAATATATGCGCCGATGTCGCAGCTGGTGGCGCAGCCGCATAGTTCCCGCTGGTATTTATCTTTTTCTCTGTTC
>DAOQVG010000015.1:0-13775 GCA_035341435.1 Smithellaceae bacterium | reverse complement strand
ATAAAGGTACTTCTCTAGTTTATCAGGTTCGCGGCGTACACTGTTGATCACATGGGCAACCAGCTGTTCCTGAGAAAAGATACGTGGTGGAAGCAACCCGTGCAACCCCAGGGCATCACGTTCAGCCGCAGTAAAGGATGCACCTTTATTCAGGCTGGGATTGTGCAGCAGCTCCATGCCCCGCGGAAGTTTTCCCCTGCCGGATTTTTGCTTTTCCATAACAACCCGCTTTACCCTTTCGAACTCCGCTTAAGCCCGTTTCTTATATATCATCAGATTCCGTAGCAGGCCACAATCTCGCCAAAATAAAGGGTATGATAATCCTTTTCCGCATAGAGAGAGGCATCAATTTCTTTGGCTAAAAAGGCCGGATTCATCGCGGATTTGTAAACTATTTTACACTCGTACTGATAAGCGTGAGTTTTAATAATCGGCGAAACAACTTTTTGGCTTTTTTCTATTTCGAGGTTGCATTCTTTAAATTTGTCCACAACCCGACCGGATTTCGAGCCGCAATATTCAAGTTCATTCTTCATATCGTCCAACGGCAGGGTAACGGTAAAATCAACAGCTTTTTCCATGATTTCAAAGGTATACCGCGTCGGACGCACCATCACCATCATAATCGGTTTCTGCCACATAAATCCGAAAGAAACCCACCCCATTGTCATTGTATTGAGCTCATCTCCTGCTTTTACAGTCAAAAACGCTCCCCTTCTGGCTCTCCTGACAACTTCCTCGGCAATGACCATGTAATCTAATTCTTTCATATCACCCTCCTTTTAAAAATACTTTGTCGTTTACAAGTAACCACCCTGCCTTTGAAAATCAAGGTTATAAATGGCCCTGCTTACTTACTTCTTTCTTTCAAAAGCCAGTAAGCCAGCAAGACTAAAACTACCGCGGCAACTGCGCTGGGCCAGACGGGAATTACAACGCCCGCCGCAACCACTTCGATCCCCAAAACAAAACGGCATAATTGAGCAACAGCCATCAAGAGAAACAAAATGCCTGCTGCTAATGATGCGGGTCGTTTCATCCTGCACCTCCTATTTTTCATGTCTTCCGCCGGCGGAGGTTTCACCCAGCATGCGCCGGGCGTTCTCCGTGACGGAGGTGGATAGAGAAATTCTATTAGGAAGAATTTTCAAGTAACGAGTAAATTGTAAATAGTTACAAGTAAGATATTGTTCTCTTGTCACTATTTACTCGTAACTCGTCACTATCTATTCCTCGCTCCTTTGTCCTTGAACCCGTTCCCTCCACGGCCATCCCCTGCACCCCAGCCGGCGGGAGACATCATGGGGAAGATGCAAGCAACATCCTTCATTACAACACAGTTTTTCAGGCCGGGGGAATTAACATCCATCCTATTCAGACCAGCTTGTATAAGGCCGCACCGCCAGGCTGGAATTGAAATAACGCGCATCGGCGGTGACTTCCGGTCCTAGCCAGTCCGGTCTGGTAAAAGTTTGTTCTGCGGTTTCAAGCTCGATTTCAGCAACCACCAGGCCCTCATTCGCTCCATGAAACTCGTCAACTTCCCAAGTCATGCCGGCACAGGCAACCGCATGCCTCGTTTTCTCAATCAGCTTCCCCTCGCAAAGCCGCAGCAGTTGCTCTGCATCAACAACAGGTATTTCGTATTCGAACTCCGCCCGCGTTGCTCCGGTACTGATGCCCTTGATCGTCAGAAAAGCCTTCGCACCGGCAATGCGCACCCGCACTGTGCGCTCCCTGTCGTGATTGAGATAACCCTGTACAATGCGCATGCCGTTATCTGTTTTCCAGTCATCGCCTTTCACCAGAAACTTGCGTTCTATTTCAACAGGCACAAACAACCTCCCGTTACTTGTAAAATTATCTACAGAGACTGGGGCACAATAGCAAACATTACCTTTTCATGTCCTCTGCCGGCGGAGGTTTCACCCAGCATGCGCCAGGCGTTCTCCGTGACGGAGGTGGATCGAGAAATTCTATAAGGAATGATTTTCAAGTAACGAGTAAATAGTTACGAGTAAGATACTTTTCTCTTGTCACTCGTTTCCATTCACTTTCTCTTCTCTCGTCACTATTTACACGTAACTCGTCACTAATTATTATTCCTCGCTCCTTTGTCCTTGAACCCGTTTCTCTCCACAGCCATCCCCTGCACCCCAGCCAGCGGGGGACATTATGCGGAAAATGTATGCAACATTTTTCATTGCGACACAGTCTCTTAGAAAAGAGGGGGCTGCACTGCTTTGCTTGAGTCAATGAAATTACTAAAAGTCTATTTGTTATTCCGTTTTTTTTTATTGAATTGCGAACACAGCTCCGATGATCCCGGTTGATAGCTCCGGCAAACCAGCGGCCTGGTCTCGTATATGGAGCAGAGCCATTTATCTCCCTCGTTGTAGAGAAAAGAGCATTCTTTCGGAGATTCGCCGGTCTGTGTGGAAACCAGTCTATCTCCCGCCCAAATGAGATGATGGTTTTCGATGTGATCTATAATATCTTGCCTGTTTTCGGCTCGCCAACGGTCGAAATCACTTTGTTCAATGTAAGCCGCAAAATCAACGAAACAACACTTGCCGCATTGCTGACAGGAAACAGGTTCTTCCATGGCTTGGCTCCCTTGCCCGTCTTTGATTTGCTACATTTTCAAACGTGTTTTGAAGTATACCACAATCCGTTGCTTGGGTCATCAGCAAATAGGTGTCCAGAAAATATATTCCAATTGTATTTACTCTTCTATATTTTCTTAATATTCTCTAACCTGCTCGTTCAACCATGTTACGGCGATTTGTTCGTTTTTTTCAATGGCGATCTCAACCGCACGTTTAGCGCATTCCAACAGATGTTTTGATTTTCTACGCAGATCAAATGATTCAGTAACTTTTTGCTGGATTTGGGTTTGGGTTGTTGGCGTTTTTTGGCGTAGCCGTATTTTTCCATCAACCTCACCGCATATAACTGACGGACGATTTCTTCCGGTTTGAGTTGGATCTCCTTATTCCTAACAACACAGTTTACCAAGGCGGTTTCCTTACCTCTGATTGTTTTGGAAAAAACCTTTGTACGTAAGTTTTCTATTTCTTCTGCTGAAAACAGTGACAGGTTGTAATTGCTGTCTTTAATTATTGTTTGAAGGATGTCTGGCTGAATCATTACTTCTCGTCTCTCTGTTTATAAGATATGGATGTTTTTCTTTTAACCATTGCATAATTATTGCGTGCAATTCGTTTACAAAGCCGATTAATTCGATCACGTCATCGGAGCTTACGCCACCGACATAATCATATTCAGCGATGTTTCTTTTATTTCGGCAAGTATCCAGATATTTTGCATCTTCTTTATAATGCTGTCCGAGAATGAGAGGCAACGCCTGAATAGTGCGGTAGTGCTGCAGAGTTTTTTCCGGTTTGTAACCCGATACATAAAGTAAAACGGTACAAAGTTTGAGCGCCGCATTGTAGGCAATACCGAATTGCCAATCGGTTGAAATATTGCCCGCCGCATCTTTGATATCACGATCGACAATACCCAACAAATCGGCAATTTCCTTTGCGCTGGTTTTGTGAGGCCGCAACCAGCCATTTTCAGCCCATTGTACTAAGCTCATCTTCTTTGCCTATGATAAAAATTTTGGGCGACTTCAATACCTGCTGAAGAAAATGATCTTTCTCTGTTTTCCTCTTGATAAATTCGCTTTCGGTCATACAATAAGGATTAATCTCCCGGCCAAGTTTGGCGGAAACATCCATTAACAAACCGGTTATTTTTCTCAGCCCTATATCACCTATAACGAGAAGATCAACATCGCTGATCGCCATTTCTTCCTGTCTGGCAACGGAGCCAAAAACAAAAGCGATTTTGATTTTCGTTTCAGGTGACAATACGTCTTTTAGCAAGTCAGCCAGCCCATTTGTTTTGAGAACCAGATTTCTAATGTCCGGATAAAGCGGATGATTGGTATTGGCTTTATAGTAAACACGATTGCCGTCTTTGATTTGTGTAATAATATCAAGGCGCTTTAATTTTTTTATCTCCTGCTGAACAGTACCCACGGCAAAGCCTGTGCGTCTTTCTATTTCCCGCAAATGAAGACTCTGCGGAGATACTCCAAAGAGATTGCGAAAGATTTCCGCGCGAATATTAGATGATAATATTTCAGATAAAAGACTCATCGTGTGTATGCTTATACCATACAACTGTATGTCATTACCATACATATTTTACATATTCAGTTCATTTTCCCGTATAATTAGCAGTGAGACTTTCTTAGCACTAACGATTCCGGCAAGGGACAAAGAGATTTGGGCAACAATCCGTAAAGAACGGAACCACCGAATAAATCTTCCTTGAAAAATCAAATCATCAGTATGATTTTTCAAGCATGACCAAGGTATCGTTAAAAAACGCAGGCGAAAGAATTTATATACTCTTTCCGCATTCCTTCCAGCCGATTACTTTGATCCCCTTCCGGGTATAAGATTCATCTCCGGCGTAAATCAATGCAGGTGCGCCGGCATTTTCGCCGGCCAGAGCACACCATTTTTCCAATCCCGTAAAAGACTCATGCGTCAGGGTGCGGCCGGACTTAATCTCAACAGGTATTAATTTTATTCCCTGCTCAATAATCAAATCAACTTCATTGCCGTTGCTGTCGCGCCAAAAAAAGAACGAAGGTTTTTCGCCAAGGTTAAGTCTTGATTTGATCAATTCGGAAACAATAAATGTTTCAAAGAGGCTGCCGCGTAACGGATGCGTTATGATTTGTTCGGCTGTTCTAATTCCCAGAAGCCAGGCAGCCAAGCCGGCATCATAAAAATAAAGTTTGGGCATCTTGACCAACCGTTTATTAAAGTTGACAAAATGAGGGCGCAGAAGAAAAACAAGATAGCTCGCCTCAAGTACCGATATCCAGGCTTTGGCGGTATTATGAGTAATGCCGCATTCTGTCGCCAGCGAAGATAGATTCAGCAATTGCCCGATGCGCCCTGCACAAAGCCGGACAAAACGTTGGAATGTTTCCAGTTCATGAATATTAAGCATCTGTCTGACGTCGCGTTCAATATAGGCTGTAACGTATGCGCTATACCAATCCGCCGCTTTCAATGCGCGATCATAAATTGGCGGATAGCACCCGGTTAACATCATGTCGTCAATATTTGTCGACAGCTTGCCCGCAGAGGCAAGCTCCTGCATGGCAAACGGAAGCAACTCGACAAACGCTGTGCGTCCTGCAAGAGATTGCGTAATGCCGGACATCAGACCAAACTGTTGAGAACCTGTCAGGATATAGATTCCCATTCGACCATCCGTATCTACCCTTGTCTGCAAATAGGAAAGTATTTCCGGACAACGCTGAACTTCGTCCAACACCGCTCCTTGGGGAAAACGAGCCAAAAATGAACGTGGATCATCTTTGGCGGCCTGGCGCAAATCGGGCTCTTCCAGGGAAGCGTAAGGCTTGTTTTTAAAGACCGCCCGAGCTAGAGTTGTCTTGCCTGACTGACGAGGCCCCGTTATAGTAACGACAGGGAATCCGCGGAGCAGATTCCGCATAGTTTTTCCCGCAATTCTATTAATCATAACAATATATTCGCATTATTTATGCAATCTGTCAATTAATTTTACAGATTGCATAAGACGGTTCGCGGGATTTTTTTGAGATGTCGGCAACAGATTGTTCTGACCGCAAAGCATTCTTATTTCGCCATCATTCCCGAATCGGCAAAGCTGAAATATTCGTCGCCGCCGATGATGATGTGGTCGAGAACGCTGATACCCAGAAGTTTGCCGGCGGCGGTCAGCTCCTGCGTAAACTTTTTATCTTCCAGGCTTGGCGTTATGCTGGCACTGGGGTGGTTGTGGGCGCAAATGATTGCGGCGGCAAATTTTTGCAGGGCGGCATGCATAATTTCCCGGACAATCGGCATGGCCTGATTAACGGTTCCCGTGGCGGCATCTGAGATTTCAATGATGCGATTGTTGCTGTTGAGATAGACAACCTTAAATACTTCCGTCTTGAGATCGCGCAGCTGCGGCATGATGACGCCGACGACGTCCCGGGCGGAGGTAATCTTTTGCTGTTCGGGGCGCATTTCGTCCTCACGGAAACGCCGTCCGATTTCGAGGGCGGCCTGAATCTGCGCGATTTTGGCCGGCCCCAGACCTTTAAACTCCTTCCACTCGCGCATGTCCGTGTGGCTCATATTGCGGAAGGTGCCGAACTTTTCAATAATCCGGCGCGCCAGATCAATGGCGCTCAGCCCGGCCACACCGGTGCGCAGAAGAATCGCCAGTAGCTCGGAATTACTCAAAGCACCTGCTCCGCGCTTGAGCAGTTTCTCTCTGGGCTGGTCATCCTCAGGCCAGCTTTTAATGCCGGATGATTTACTTTCCCCTGTCATATCCTGTTTTCCTCTCCGCTATATTTCCGCCAGGCTGAACAATCTGCCTCCTCGCCCGGCACCCGGTGATCAGTTTATACTTTTTTGTTCAAATGTTCTTCTCTTTGGAGCAGCCCCTGAAAACGTTCCTGCTGTAAATCTTGTCAAATCCCGAACCGGCTGCCCATACTTTTCGGCAGCTACCGGGAGGTTATACCAAGGCTCATGGAGGTGGAAACCTGCTCCACGGGCGTCTTCTCTATTTCGATACCGCCGACTTTGAGCTTCAGAAGCTGCGGCAGGTAAAATCCGGCCACCATAAATATGAGCGAGCCGAACGTGAGCAAAGCATACACGCCCGCATCATTTATGGGCACACTGGTTTTCGTGTCAAAGAAAAAGAATCTGAACTGGGTAAAAGTGAAGCTGATGAGGGACAGACCTGCTATTACCCAGGGAGCAACTTGATCGGCAAACCAGCGCGAGGAAAACCTGTTCAACCTCTTGGACAATTTCTCTCTGGCTCGATTAGCTTTGTGGTTGTCCTGATCCAGGCTGTAGCACTGTGCAAAATCCTTCATTGCCTCGCGCAGGCAATTTTCATCTTTTATAGTTACGGGAACCTTCTCATGATACATTACTCTGGCATATGCCCGCGAATAAAGAACCGCAGCCCGCTCCTTCTTTTTCAGATTCTTCGAACGGCTGGTGGAATCTGCAATCTTCAGCGCTTCGTTAAAACAATGTATCGCCCGGTCGTACATTTCTTCGTCATCACCTTCCATGGCCAGATATACCTCACCCAATCCTATATGAGATTCTATATGGGTCGGCGCTATTCGCAATATTTTCTTATACTCTTCTTCAGCTTTATCCTTGAGGTTCAATTTGAGAGAAACTTCGGCAAGATTGCTCCATACGTTGAGATCGTCCGGATCATATTTGAGAGCTTCTTTAAAGTAACGTTCAGCCTTTTTGAAATCTTCCAGGCGAGTGTAGAGCACCCCCAGAAGGGTATTCAATTCCGCTGATTCCTGCTCTTTTTCCAGGGCCGGAAGAACTGTATTTTCCGCAATCTCATAGTCTTCCATTTTCAAATAGAGCTGCCCGAGACGCAAACGCGTCTCCGGATCATCCTTCCGGTTCAGTTGTTCCGTCAACAGACGCACCGCCTTCCGGTAATTGTCTCTTGCTTTGCAATAGTAGGCGCTCCTTTGTTTCGGATCCATGTCCGCCTGTTCCAGGTAGAGATCGACTAATCCGGATAATATGCCAATGTGGTTTGGTTCAATTTTAAGACCTTCTTCGTAGATCGATTCCGCCTCTTCCAGTTCTTCTGAAATCGATCTCAATACATCTCCGTAATATTGGTAAAAGTCAGCCCCGTAAGATAACGAAGTCTTTTTTTCCCGAGCCCTTTTATATGCCTGAAGAGCATCATCCCAGCTCGCCCAGCCCTCTTCATACATACCTAATTTAAAATACATATCGGCAAGATTGTGGAAGGAATAGGAATAATCGCTTTCTTTTTTGATAGTCGTTTTGTATTTTTCTATGGCTTCGTCGTAGCGATTCAGATTTGCCAGGGCCAGGCCCCAGTTGTAATAGGCATCGACGTAATCAGGATCCAGATCTGCCGCTTTTTTATATTTTTCAATGGCCTCTTCGTACAGCTTCTGGTCGTAAAGAACATTGCCCCAGTCATTGTATGCATCGACATAATCGGGCTTCAGTTCCGTCGCCTGCTGGTACTTTGATATGGCTTCTTCGTAATTCTTCAGATTGACCAGTACAAGCCCCCAATTGCGATAGGCAAATGCGTAATCCGGTTCCAGCTCCGTTGCTTTCCGGTACTTTTCAATAGCCTCCTCGTAAAGCTTCTGGTCGTAGAGAGCATTACCCCAGTCGTTATAGACATCAACATAATCGGGCTTCAGTTCCAACACCTGCTTGTACTTTTCGATGGCCTCTCCGTAGCGTTTCAGGTTTGCCAGCGCCAGGCCCCAGTTGTGGTAGGCGAAGATGTAATCAGGTTTCAGCTCTGTCGCCTGCCTGTGCTTTTCTGTGGCTTCCCCATAACGCTTAAGTTTTGCCAGGGCCAGGCCCCAGTTGTGGTAGGCATCAACGTAATCAGGATCCAGATCTACCGCTTTCCGGTACTTTTCAATAGCCTCCTCGTAAAGTTTCCGGGCATAAAGAACATTGCCCCAACTGTTATAGACAGCAGCATAATCGGGCTTCAGTTCCAATGTCTGCTTGTACTTTTCGATGGCCTCCCCGTAGCGCTTCAGGTTTTCCAGGGCGATGCCCCAATTATAATGGGCAAAGACGTAATCGGGTTTCAGCTCCGCTGCCCGCTTATATTTTTCTATAGCCTCCTCGTAAAGCTTCTGGTCGTAAAGAGCATTACCCCAGTCGTTGCAAGCGTAGACGTAATCGGGGGCCAGTTCCAATGTCCGCTTGTACTTTTCAATGGCCTCCCCGTAGCGTTTCAGGTTTGCCAGCGCCAGGCCCCAGTTGTAATAGGCAAAGACGTAATCAGGTTTCAGCTTTACCGCCTGCCCGTACTTATCCGCGGCTTCCCCATAACGCTTCAGATTCGCCAGGGCGAGGCCCCAGTTGTAATAGGCATCGACGTAATCAGGATCCAGATCTATCGCTTTCCGGTACTTTTCAATAGCCTCCTCATAAAGTTTCTGGGTATAAAGAACATTACCCCAGCTGTTGTAAGCGTAGACGCAATTGTTGTATGCATCGGAAAAGTTTTGTTTTAACTGGATAGCTTTTTCATATTCCGCGCATGCTTCCTCAAATTTACCCGAATCCAAAAACTTATTGCCCGTTTCATAGTGTTTGCCTGCCTTGGCCTCGTCTTCCATCTGCGCACCTCCCGCAATTCATCCGCAATTACGGATAATCGTCTTGTTCTGCTTCAAATTTTTCTGCTCAATCCCGCATTTAATCTGATGCAAACAGACCGTTTTTACGCAGCACAGATACCGTAACTGGGAAGTATGTCATGCGATACCGTTATACGGTGAAGCTGCAATGCATCGTGGAACAGCTTCCAGTTGCTGGTCAGAAACGATTCTTTGTATTTGTATTCGAATATGTCTCTGCTGGTGTCCAGCGCCTCCGCTTTCCAGGAGCCTTTTCCATCTTCGGCATAGGAAATGGTTGCCCGACCGAAGCTGAAAACGCCCTGTTTTATTTTATTGATCCAGTCCCGATGGCGGTCTTCGCCGTCCTTTTTTTTCAGCCCGGCAAAGAGCTTCCGAATCTGTTTCATATCGTTTTCTTCAATGCCTGTGACATCTGCGTCAGGTTTCCGCAGACGATACCTTTTCATCGCCCGGCAAAGGCTATCGGCGGCTTCGCAGAAGATGTCGACGTTGTTGCGTTCGATCTTTTTACCCTGGCCGTTAACGTATTCCCACGAAAGAAACGGCATATCCGGAAAGACATTGGCCTGCCCATGCCCCAGCTCAGGCGTGGATTTACTTATGATTTTTACCAGAGAGTCTTTGAAAACATCGGAATCTCCCGTCTCTGAAATATCATTCACTTTATTTACATTGTGCATAACACCGGCAAAGCCCTGATGCGCCCAGGTGTCAGCATAGACATGCATTGTGATGCCCAGCCGGTGCAGCCCGTAAGGCTTGTCCTGATCAAGAATGGCGGCTTTAACCATATCTTTTGCCACCGGGCTTTCCGGCAGACAAATCAATTTGTGAATGAATGTGCTCCTGGAAACATAGTCGCTGTCGGGGCCGCCGTTGCCGGGTAAAAAATGGAACGGCATCCATACTTTTTGATTGTCCAGAACATCGAGATTCTTTAAATCTATTGATTTGTGAGCGGAGCTGGTCCTCTCATACAGGGCTTTGTTGTCGAAAAAGATGATGCCGCGACTTGTGGCATCGTCGACGTACTGAGCGGCATAGGCGATTATGTCTGCATCCACATGTGGAAATCCGGCCAAACGTGCGGCGACGTAGGTTACGGCATGATGAAAATCAATCTGCATGAAGTTTCTCCTTAAAGATTAATGATAATGCAAATACGGCCGGGCTGAAAACAAAACAGTTTTCCACCCGGCCGTCGTTCTCCGCAACTAACTTGATACATTCATTCCAGTGCTCTTAAAGTAAGGCTTAACCCAGCCAGACAGTCTGTTCAGGCGCCTTGATCAGATTTCTCCTTCGCCCGGTGTTTCACCTGCACAATAAACGACAAAAGTCGGCGGTGCATCCTCCGGTCTGAAAGTTACTGAGATCGGTTTTTCGTTTCGCACCAGATCCAGATAGTACTGGTACTGGCTGAATCGCTGGTAGGCAACACCTGTTTTTGTCGCGGCATTAAAGGTGTTGGGCGTCAATGCGTCTGCCGGGTCAACAAAAAGCAGGTAAAGTTTGGAATCGTCACAATAAAGATTGATTCGCCCACTCTGCTTTCCCTGATTGGGGTACAGGAAAGCATCATAGCGCTGCAATGTTTTGATGAATGCCATATTAGTCTCCTCCGCATTGTGTAAAGTCCGGCAGACACATTGTTAATGTCTGCCGGCTTTACGGTTTGTTTAAGCAATCTTTTCTTTTTGAGGATCACCTGATTAAGGCATATTGGTGCTCCTGATGCACAGCGGTATTGGCGTGGGTGTGTAAAGGAGCGGGTTGGTGACATTGTCGCAGTTCTGCTTGCTCATAAGAGCTGGATTGTCGGCACAGAATCCGCTGGGCTCCATGAGCGAACCGGGTGTTGAGTTTCCGGGAGGATGCGAAAGACCCAGAGCGTGTCCCAGTTCATGAGCAAGATTGTAGAGGTTGATCGGAAGATTGGCGTCGTAAGTAATAATCTTTGTATTAGCCGTACCGCCGGAGTAACAAACGCCTCCGCCGTGAATACCAACCGGATCGCCGATTTCCACAAAGTAAACCTCGACGGCATTCGGATCATCGTATGCGGCCTTTATACCGGCTTCCTCAGCGGAGGAAAGAATGCGATAGTTATCATTGCTGATATAGACGGGGGGAAGGAAATTGAGTCCAACACAGCACCGGTTCCACATTTCGATTGATTTGTCTCTCAACGTCGGGAAACTGCCGCCGGTTGTCGCCGTTGTTGATCCGCCGAAGCATCCTTCAGCCGGAGTGTATCTGACAAATACCGGTTGAATGTTGATGGTTCTCTTGATGTAGAATCTGGGCCAGACGACCACGTCAATTATCTTGAATTCACCGGCCACTGCGGCTATTTCACCCAGTACTCTTTCTTTGGGTTCCATTTTAAGATTAAGGACCGCTCCATTCCTTACCCTTGTGGAACTCTTGCCGATTTTCGGCTCGGCACCCAGTTTGCAGGTTAGGCTGCCGGCAAATGTCTCAGTGTAGGAACGGTAGTCATCCTTCTCCCGCTCGCCTTCTTTGGGCTGAATGTAGCCTTTTATCCGGTCAATAAGGGGATAATGGACTTCCAGCAGGAATTTGCTTGTGATGACGCGTGTTTTCGGATCATAGGTGCTTTTGGCGCTCCCGGGCTTAAGCATCAGCGAAAGTGTGCCGCTGTCTCCCTGTTTTGTCTTTACACTTGAACCGGCCAGAGCAAATGAACTCAACTCAAAAATCATGCCTCTGTCCGCCGGCGCCATCCGGTAAATTATCTCTCCGGTGACCGCAGTTCTGGATTGTCCGGCGACTGAAAGTTCCTGTTTCGCCAGTTTCATAACCAGCATGCCGGGTTCGGCCTTTTGCGCATTCGCCGTGCCCGCAACCAACAAGAAACAAAGAAGCAAAGAAAATAAGACAACTGCATTTCGATGTGCGGTTTTCATAAACCCTCCTTTTTTTGCATAGATTTATTAAACTTGCTTCAAACTTGAACGCTTACACCTTGAAATTGCCGGTGTTAACCCATTCATTCTTGATAATCGACCACCAGTCTTCGGCCAACCCGCTTTTGACATACTCATAAGGCAGCCAGCCATAGCCTTCATCGCCCCATCCTGTTCCCCACGAATTCCTGATCAAGAGCGCTCCGGTAGTTTCGACACCATTTTTATTGCTGTTTTTAATCTTCATCTTATCGTCGTAGCCGACTGCAACAATGGCGTGGCCTCCCTCCACTCTTTCCCCGGCGGTGGGATAAGGAATCTTTCCATCGTTATCGTCGGCCTGAGAAATTGATGAATAGACCGTAAAACCAAACATGGAGGGAAGACCGGCGGCCAGATTTGTCTTGATGCGGTTAAGTAAAACAGCGGGCGAAGTTCCGGGAGGATCGAGACGATAGTATTTGATCGCCCGATAGTTCTGCGCAAACCCATAACAAAAGGCAGGCGGCTCATTATCGAAATCCTTAATTTTATAAGGCCAGTATTCCTCCGGCGGCACACCGAAAAGAACGAGCGCTCCCATCGTGGAGCGCAGGTAGGCTCCCGTGTCGCCCGTTTCTTTCATCAGGTTGCGCGTCACCTTGTAGAGAAACAGCCGCGACGCATCAATGTGCACCCCGAATGCCCGTCTTTCGAAATACTCGACAAGAGCAACACCCGCATTGGCGGTACAAGAGCCCAGATCTTCCTGATCCTCAACGGGCGGGCACCATTCTTTCAAATCCTTTTGCAGGGGAAGTTTTTTACTTGACGACTCGCTCAATCCCATTTTGCTGAACATGGTTTTGATGGAATCCGTCTGTCCCAGGGCTTTCATTTTTAGACTTACAGCATCGTTTTCCGCCGTGTGATCCCTGAAATCAGGATAATCCGGACGCCACCCCAATTTCCTATTGAATTTTGTTTCAGCCATACATTACCCCCTTTCTTGTAGTCAGTGTGATAATAAAAAAGCCTTTGTTATATCTAAAGTTATAAATATATATATTAAGTAAAAAAAGACCATATACCACGAAATTTATTTATATATAGCCAAAGTTATAGCATTATAAAACATCCGCGGTGCTCTGATTGATCTACAATTAATGTGATGAGAAGTTCAAACGGTTGGGGGATTAATAGTGACGACCTCGTAAAAAGGCCGGATGCTAAGTGAATCCGGCCTTTTTACGAGGTCGCCTGAAAATTGTTAATTTCACGACTTTTTGCGAGTCCATCATTATTTGTTTCTAAAAATCTCTGGGTAATTTCTCCAGCTCTGCCAAAGAGAAAACCGGGCCGTCGTTGCATACGTACTTATAGCCCACGTTGCAGCGGCCGCATTTCCCGATGCCGCATTTCATGCGCATTTCCAGTGAAGTGAAGATATTCTCTTTGGCAAACCCCAGATCAAAAAAGACCGGCAGCGTGAATTTAATCATAATGGGCGGCCCGCAGATAACGGCGACGGAGTTTTTCGGGATGGGAGCAATTTCCTTGCATACCGAAGGCACAAAACCTTCCCG
>DAOQVG010000014.1:0-13848 GCA_035341435.1 Smithellaceae bacterium | reverse complement strand
CGTTTCGGTGGGCTGCGATGACCAGGGAACAGTATTGTATACAGGATACTACACGCCGATTTTTAACGGATCGCCTGTACGCACGGACCGCTTTAAGTATCCGTTGTACAAAGCGCCCGCCGATCTGGTGAAAGATTCCGACGGAAATATTCTGGGGCAAAAGACAACGGACAACCAGATCCGGCAATACCCGAGCAGAAAAGAAATAGAGGAATCCAACCTGCTTGCGGGCAGCGAACTGGTCTGGCTGGAAGACAAGTTTGAGGTCTATATCGTGCATGTGCAGGGCTCAGCCAAGATCCGCATGCCCGACGGACGGATCGAAGCGGTCGGCTACTCCGCTCATAACGGCTGGGAATACAAGAGCATCAGGACTAAAATGACAGCCGACGGCAAATTGACTGAAAAAAATATCAATATGAAATCGATGATTGCCTACTTCAAGGCCCATCCGGATGAAGTCGATGTCTACGTCAACGAAAATCCCCGTTTTATTTTCTTCAGAACCGAAACCGGTGATCCCAGAGGTTCGCTCAACGAGTCGGTAACTCCGTTTAGAACGATTGCCACGGATAAGTCTATTTATCCCCGGGCGATGTTTGCCTTTGCCGCGGTTGACCTGGAAAAACCCGTGGGGTTTGCTCTGGATCAGGATACGGGAGGCGCAATCCGGGCTGCGGGCCGTTGCGACGTTTATATGGGGATCGGCGAAAAAGCCGGTGAACAGGCCGGAAAGACATACCGCGAAGGCAAGCTCTATTATCTGTTCCTCAAACCTGGAAGTGATGAGCCGGACAGCGGCGATGTGAAACAGCAGCCCGAAACGAATAAAGCCGTTGAACAATAAGCAAAACCGAATTTCATCCGGCGCTTTCCGCCAACTTTGCTACAAATGACATTTCCTAGCGGATGCAGGCATTCACGCCTGCATCCGCTAGTTGTCCTGTTTGCCTGATCAATAAAAATTACTTTGTCTTCAGCAGGTCGCGGATTTCGGTAAGCAGCTCCTGATCTTTTGTGGGGGGCGGCGGGGCGGCTGCTTCCTCATCCTTGCTCTTCATGATGAACCCGAGAAACTTGACAATGAAAATGTATAACGCCAGCGCGATAATAAGGAAATTGACGATTTCTCCAAGAAAAAGTCCATAGAGAATTTCCTTGCCGTCGATAACCCACTTCCAACTCAGATAACCCTGTTCTCCGGGAATAAAAATACTGATCGCCGGCATAATAATGTGCTTGACCAGAGAATCAATGATCTTGCCAAAGGCGGCGCCAATAATAACGCCGATGGCCAGATCAACCACATTACCCTTCAACGCAAAATTTTTGAATTCGTCCAACATCGCTGATACTTTTTTCTGGGGATTCATACCGTCTCCTTTCGATAAAAAAATATTTTGCTACTCTATCTTGGACATCTCTTCATATATTGCTAAATCAATTTTATCGAATAAATTGATGTACTGATCCTTGTCCAGCAGGCGCCTCATTTCCCAGCCGGTTTGTGTTTTCTTTTCCGTTGTTATTGCAACAATAACTTCTCTTTCTTTCCAGTTCAATTTATTTATTTTGACCCTGCTTTTTATTCGCCAGTCCCCTTCGATCACGTAATCGGAATCTATCTCATTTTTTTCGCGGTCAATCCGGATATCGCTGCCCATCTTCCTGTCCTTGAAAATACGGGCTACCGCGTTAAGAATAACTCTTTCACTGGCTTCATATGTATGCCTGTATTCATCGGGCTTGGAGATGACAACCTGCCCCATTTCCGCGCCGCAAGACACCAGACTGACAACAATGATCAGGATTACCGGCAAAAGAAAGATTCTTTTCCCAATTTTTTTAAATCCCTTCCCTGCCTGCATCATTTGCAAATTATTTGCTGCTGCCATTTATCCACCAGTCGCCTTTCTCTTTAAACCACCAGTTTGAGGAATCCGTTTCGATGATCTTAGAGGCAAGCTCTTTTGCGGATTCCGTAGACAGCCTTTGTATGGCATAGCTGATCCATTCTTCCGCGTACTTGTTCCCCAGATCTCCATTTTCCTTCAGCTGCAGAATTAAGGCAATCTGATCGGCGTCACGGGCGGTAAGAGCTTCATCTGTCTTTTTCCCGTTGAATTCGTCGATGCACGCTTTGATGTCTTCGCCAAACGACAGGCCGCCGGTGAGCTCACGCACGGCTTTTTCTTCATCAACGGTAACATATTTTTTATTGACGTAATTCATATCTCCGGTGCGAGCCTCCGGCAGATCATGAAGCGTACACATTTTCAAAACACGAAACTCGTCGAGCGCCGGATTCATCTTGCAAAGGACATAACCGACAAATATAGTGCGTAAAACATGTTCCGCCACGGATTCTTTGCCGCTGCCCAGAAACTGATAACCGCTGCGGGGCGTTTTCCCCAGCATTCCCACTTCAAATAAAAAATCGGCGATATTATCCATTTTTACCCTTCTTTAATACATTGATCCGGGTGGCCATCATATCCGCCGTTTTTTTCACCTGCATCTGCAGGGAGGCAAGACTGTCTGGTCTTGCGGTTGCAATCTTATCCAGCTGTGTTTTCCAGTATTCCAAAAGGGCGATTTCATTTTCCTTCAATTTTTTCTCGAACCGTTCCGAATATTCCTTAATGAGTGCAGCGGGTAATTCCTGTGCGGCCATCTTTAACCTCCTTTTTCTTAAACAATTACATTATATCATCCGGGCTTGATCTTGCAACATAAGAATGCCGCAATTCAACGTTTGACACCTTTATTTAAATGCTATAAGTTACATTAAAAAATTTTTAATTTATTCAGGAAATATACAATGCCCAACAAACCAAAACCCGAAGACATCGCCGGAGGACAGGCCCTCATCGAAGGCGTTATGATGCGTCACGACAACAAAACCGCGGCGGCCGTGAGAAGCCCCAGCAAAGAAATAGTTTTTCTGGAGCAGGAATATATTCCGCTGACGAAGCGGTATAAGATTCTCGGGCTCATGTTTATCCGGGGAACCATAACTTTATTTGAAATGATGTTCATCGGCATCAAATGTCTGATGTTTTCGGCGGATGTCGCCCTGTCGGAAGAGGAAAAAAAGCCCCAAGGCTGGGAAATGCCCCTCTCATTCATTTTCAGCTTCTCCATCGCCATATTCTTTTTTGTCGTCGTTCCCGCCTTCTGTTTTACCCAGATGAAGCCTTTTGTCTCCAATTTGATTCTTCTGAACATATTGGAAGGATGCGTCCGTCTGGGGATGTTTCTCACTTTTCTGGGCTCAACACTGCTCATGGAAGACATGAGACGCGTTTATATGTACCATGGCGCAGAACACAAAACAGTCTTTGCCTGGGAAAAAGGCGATGAATTAACCGTTGAAAATGTTAAAAAATATTCCACCAGGCACCCTCGCTGCGGAACGAGCTTTATTCTCTTTGTAATGATTGTTTCCATTATAGTTTTCTCTTTTCTGGGACGGCCGGATTTCCTGGAAAGAGTATTTTATAAGCTTCTCCTGCTGCCCGTCGTCGCCGGTATTTCCTATGAAGCCATTCGCTTCACAGGCAAGCACGCCAGGTGGCAGTGGGTGCAATTGTTGAGCTGGCCCGGCTTGATGCTGCAAAAGATCACAACCAGAGAACCTTCGGACGATCAAATAGAAGTCGCCATCGCCGCAATGAAAAAAGTGGTGTAAATATATATGCTTAAATTTTATACAACAAAATTGCTTGCTGTTTTAATTGTTGCGGTCTTCTGCTGCCAGCCATCGTGGGCTAAGGAAGACACAGCGCAGATAACTCTCGAAAAAACAGCTGTTTCCAAACAAAATGTTCATCTTTACAGGGTGAAAAAAGGCGACGTTATCTCGGCCATAATCAGGAAACTGCCCGGAATCACTGTTGACGACATCCCGGATAATTACCGCGTTATCAAAGAACTTAATCCTGAAATAGAAAATTTAAATAAATTATACGCCGGACAGGTGATCAAACTTCCCGGTAAAAGCGTAAAATCAGAAAAAGAAGATCAGGAAAAATCATCCGCTGTCAGTGATTCAACCGCTCCGGCTGCTCCTGAGGGCGCACAGACTTACAAAATCAGGAAAGGCGATACTTTAATTACAATCATCAGGCAGGAATTGAAAATCAGAAAAGGGATTACCAAAACACTCAGTATCGTCAAATCCATGAATCCCCGGATTGCCAATATTAATGTAATTTACGCCGGGCAGGTAATTTTACTCCCCGATAAGACCGCATTTGTAAGGCCTCCGGATGAAACAAAAATTGTTCAGCAAGCAGTGGACGCTCCTATACAGACGGAAGAGTTAATTGAAACAAGGGGAACAAGCATCATGCCCCGGGAGGCGAAATTCGCCCTGCTGAAGCATATATTAACGCAAATGGGGATTACCGTTTCATCATCAGGAAATTACTATCTGCCCATTTCCAAAACCGGTCAGATAACCATTGACTGTAAGAAAATTCCGGTCATTGAGTTTGATGATAAGACCACCGTATTTCTGGATTGGGAAAACCGCGTCAATAGAAATCTTAAAAAGATGATTCTCGGCAGATGGAAAAATTTCGCCGTAGTAAAAGTAGACAAAAAAGATGATATTGTTGTTGCGCTGAAAAAAGTTTTTGCCGTCACAAAGACCTACAGCATAGCCAAAAGAGAGACGCCGATAACTGCCGGCACACGTCCACCAATGGAAGTTATTTTGGAATGGGTGATCCTGAAAGCGGGCTCCGGAGGGAGGCAATCTGTCGTCCAGGGGCTGCGCTTTATCGAAGGAAACAATTCATTGCTGCCCAACGCTGTTAAAAACTACACTAAACAAAACGGCCTGGTCATAACGGAAATAAATAAAGAAACGGGCCTTGCCGGCAGACCGGAGGAGATCTATTCACAGTCGGCCATGACGGTTTTTCCCTCAAAATCGGCAAGTGATTTTTCTTACGCACTGGTTAACTATTTAGGGATTGACGCCACAAAAGACGCCGACGTCAAAGTATTTAATATGTCCAGGGACGGCTTCAATCTTTCCGTTAAAGCCGACGTGCTGGTAAAATATGGCGACAAAAAATATATTATTTCGTCGCGCGACATACCTCCTCAATTTATTGATATCTTTAAAAAAGAGAAATATGGGCTGATTTTTGTCGCCGATTCCGACGCTCCGAAAGCTTTAATGGAAAAGATTTTGTCCGCTCTGGCGATTCCCTCCACTTCCGGCTATTTTACTTTTTCCGGCACGGATAAAAACCAGGCGCATTACATCTTCGGGTTCGAGGGCACAAAAATTAAAACCGATAAAAACCTGTACGTAATTGACTATGCAATCGACGACGGACTGCGGGGCCTGATCAGTGAATTGTGGCAGGCAAACATCGCTCGTTATTAATTTTATTTCCAATAGGATAACAACCCGACGCTCCGGTTTAGCAGCCGGAGCGTATTTTATTTTGATAATGATTATAAATCATTATGAGCTTATAGAAGGATTTTTACGATCATGGTTAAAGCGATTGCTCTTTTTTCCGGCGGACTGGACAGCATTCTGGCCGTCGAAATTATCCGCCGACAAAACATTGAAGTTACAGGTCTGAGTTTTGAAACACCTTTTTTTACTGCAGAGAAGGCCAGGGATGCCGCCGATAAAATTCATTTGCCGCTGCTGGTGGAAAATATCACCGCGGATCATTTGGTTATGCTTAAATCCCCGCGCTACGGCTACGGCAAAAACATGAACCCCTGTATCGACTGCCACACTTTGATGCTGAAGTTTGCCGGACGTAAAATGGAGGAAACCGGCGCTGATTTTATTTTTACCGGGGAGGTGCTTGGTCAGCGCCCGATGTCACAGGGAAAACAGTCGCTTTATATCGTCGCCAAAAATTCGGGATATGCCGACTACATTCTGCGCCCTCTTTCGGCTCTGCTTTTGGAACCGATCAAAGCCGAACGGGAAGGCAAAGTCGACCGCTCGCGTCTTCTGGCGATTCAGGGCCGCGGCCGCAAAACACAGATGCAGCTTGCAGATGAATTTGGCATCAAGAATTATGCACCTCCGGCCGGGGGGTGTCTGCTTACCGATGCAACATTTACGAAGCGTCTGCGTGACTTATTTTCCCGCGAAGAAGACCGGCGGATTCGTGATATCGAGCTGCTCAAATACGGCCGGCACTTCAGGATTAATGACAACTGCAAAATTATCGTCGGCCGCAATAAAGCGGACAACACTGCCCTGCAAACACTCGTGCGGGAAGAAGATCTGGTTTTGTTTATGGCTGGATTTCCCGGACCGCAGGTCATCGTACCTTACGGCGGTGACGAATCCGTGCGTAATATAGCAGCCGCATTTTGCGTCCGCTACAGCGACGCCCCCAATGATCAGGAAGTAAAAGTTATCTGCCGGAAAGGAAATACATCTACGACTGTTATAACAAAGGCTGCCGACCGCGAAGATTGTGAACGGTGGATTATTTAGCGGGTTTTCCGGTGTATCGGCCGCATCAGGTCATAAACGGTTTTTACCGGATTAAACACCTTGAGCGGCATTTCCACAAATATTGTATTCCAGTAGGCCATCGAGCCATTCCACAGGCCCGGTAATTCTAATGCTTTGAATTTGAGGCCTTTTTCATTTTTCACACTGATCAGATACGCATTTTTATCGACATACTTATCCAGAATAAATTTCTCACCGTGATAATTCCTGATGCAGCAGACCATATCCACCGGATTAAAATACTGCGCCTGCGACCAGATCGCCGCCTGAAGCGGATCGCTTTTATCGACATGAGAGCTTTCCACAATCTGTAATGTCTGTGCACCGTTTTCTTCTTCCACCCAGAATGGTCCTCCGCCCGGTTCACCGTCATTTTTCACCACACCGCAAACGCGCAAGGGGCGGTTTAAGAAAGAAGAAAGAAGCTTTATTTTTTCTTTATTCGACAGGCGGGAAAAACCCGGCGGCAGAACAACGTTCAGTGTTTGACCGCAGTAGTCGACGATTTTTTGTATTGACGAATCATCCGCTTGTCCTTCTTCAAGTCTCCTTAAGAACTCAAAAGTTTCTTTTTGAATTTTCAAAGCCATGCCGCCCAGCATTTTGCGGAACGGAAGATATTTTCCCAGACGCGGCGATGGGACAATATTATCGATGTTTTTCACGAATATTAAATCAGCGTCCAGGGAATTAAGATTATTAAGCAGTGCTCCATGGCCGCCGGGACGAAAGAGAAGCTTTCCTTCGGAATTTCTCAACGGTTCGTTTCTTTCGTCGACAGCGATCGTATCCGTTGACTCACTCTGAAAAGATAAAGTAACACTATAAGAATATGGAATAAGATCTTTATATTTTTTAATAATTTCTTTAATACGCAAGGCAAAATACTTTTCATGCCCTTTGGATATCGTAAAATGCAAAGAACAGAAACCGTCGGCTCCGGCGATGTATCCGGCTGCTTCCACAAAATGCTCTTCCAGGGCGTCTCTTAGCTCTCCGGGCGCATAGCGGTGAAAAGGTATTAATGCTTTGGGCAGATTCCCGAAGTTTAAGCCCGCATCCGTCAAAATAAATTTCAGCAGGCCGGGAATGTCTTTTTTCTTCAAAAGTGCTGCTGCGATTTTATCTTCAGCAATAAGAGGGAAAAAGGGGAGCTTTCTTAAATCCCGCAGGAATTTTCCGTCTGAGTCCACGGCGCCGCTGCCGCCTTCGGCAAGTGCGGAAAACCATTGTGCAAACATGCGGCTGGCTGCACCGGACGCCGGCACGAATTTTATTGTTTTGTATAATTTGGCGTCACTGTCAAACAGATCGACTATTTTTTTCCTCTGCGCCGGCGTAAAGGAAAGAATCCCGTCTTTCACAGCGCAGGGACGGTGGAGTTTCAGATACTTTGCGCCCCGCCGGTAAACAGCCAGCTGTTTTTCAACATCTGCGGCGCCGATGCCCAAACTTTTAATTTGCCGGATGTCTTTGGTAGTAAAGATACTCTTTTTCATAGCGTTATTTTTTAATTAATTTTTCCCGGAACATCAAGTCTAAAGAAGAATTAAAGATAAAATAATCAGCTTTAAAAAATATTTACCTAAAATTTATTATATATTGCATAATGTGTAAATTTATTGGTAAACATATTATATGGGATCACAATTAATCAACATAATACCATTTCAGGAGGAAGGAATTATGGCAGCAAAAGATACATTTAAAGCATATGTATTGAGGCAGGAAAATGGCAAAACTATTCAGGCCATAGAGGACCTGACGGTAGATGATTTACCTAAAAATGATGTCCTTGTTCAAGTTGACTATTCTTCATTGAATTACAAGGACGGCATGGCTGTTGCCGGTGTCGGCAAAATTGTCCGCTCATTTCCAATGGTTCCGGGCATTGATCTTGCGGGTACGGTGCTGGAATCTTCATCGCCTCTGTACCGTGCAGGCGACAAAGTCGTTCTGACCGGTTGGAGTGTCGGCGAGCGTTACTGGGGTGGTTACACTCAGAAAGCCTGCGTCAAATCAAAGTGGCTTGTCCCCCTGCCGGAAGGCATGGATACAAAAAAGACCATGATGATCGGAACAGCCGGTTTTACGGCCATGCTCTGTGTTATGACTCTGGAAGAAGCGGGAATCACACCCGATAAAGGCCCTGTCCTGGTTACCGGAGCCGCCGGCGGCGTGGGGAGTGTGGCCTGTGCTATCCTGGGAAAACTTGGCTATAATATCAGCGCACTTACGGCTCCCGGACAGGAAGGTACCCACGACTATCTGCGCTCACTGGGTGTTAAGGAATTCATCGGCGGACCGGAGTGGAGTGAAATGCCCCGACCGCTGGAAACACAAAAATGGACGGGAGCGGTAGACACCGTCGGCAGCAAAGTCCTGGCCCGCGTTCTGGCGGAAATGGATTACCTGGGATGCGTCGCCAACTGCGGACTGGCCGGCGGAGCAGATCTGCCCACAACGGTAATGCCTTTTATCCTGCGCGGAGTAAGTCTGCGCGGCGTCGATTCCGTGATGTGTCCGATTGAAAGACGCAAACTCGCCTGGAAGCGCCTGGCGGCAGATCTTCCTGATAAAGCTCTGGACGCAATTAACCCGCAGATTATCTCCCTTGGCGATTTACCCGCGGCGGCATCGGACCTTATGGCCGGAAAAGTTCGCGGCCGTATCCTGGTTGATGTGAACAAATAAGAACTGCAAAAAGCAGCCCGAGGTTGTCCAATAAAAAAGAGCCATAGTCTTAAAAAAGGCTATGGCTCTTTAAATATCAGATACTTAGTCTATCTGCTTATCTTCCTATGACGTAACGGAAGGGATCGATCTCTTCACGGAGAATGCGCAGTTCTTCCTTTGTCGGCGGATGATTTTCCGAAAGCTTCTTCGCCTGCAAAAGTTCAAATCCGCAGTTTTCCTGGACATCTCTAAAGGAATAACCGTGATTCAAAGCGATAACACGCATCCGCTTTGATTCCGGCTCAAAATCCATGATCGCCATGTTGGTCAATATTTTGTAAGGACCTACACCCTTGGGCAGTCCTGTCTTTGCCCGGGAATCACCGCCGGAAAGCCAGCCGGGTGTCGTGCAGTAACTCACTTTTTCCACAAAACGCTTCGTCGTCTGCGGCGTCATAACCATCATGCGCCAGCAAAAAGAAGCAAAATCATTAGCGCCGCCGCTGCCGGGCAGACGGACCTTCGGCTTATGGTAGTCGGTGCCGATCATGGTCGAATTAAGATTTCCGTACATATCCAGCTCTGCACCGCCCAGGAATGTATAGTCGATCTGTCCACGGCATCCCATTTCCATTACTTCGCACATACCACTGGCCGAAATAGCCTTCCAGGTAGTTCGGGAATCACCGACGGATATCGGCATTTCCGGAATCAGGGGAGACGCTCCACCTGCTTCAAATATTATTATCAGATTCGGCGAGTGCAACTTCTGAGCCAGCATTGCTGCTGCACAAGGCGCGCCGGTGCCGACACCGACCGTTGAGCCGTCTT
Source organism: Smithellaceae bacterium (assembly GCA_035341435.1). GTDB lineage: Bacteria > Desulfobacterota > Syntrophia > Syntrophales > Smithellaceae > MVRV01. Next base: position 3,830 of record DAOQVG010000014.1, on the reverse strand, counting down.
CCAGCTCACGCGACGCCGCACAAATCATCATTTCCATCATATTGTAATCAGACATGATTTTTCTCCTTTCTCTTATTTCGCACCGTTGAGCAGCAGTTCCTTTTGCCTCAATGCCTGCATCTTAGCCATTCCGCCGTTCTTCTGAATGTATTCAAAGTGGTCTTCGCAGCTGAAAATTTGTTCATCCAGGAATTTCTTTAACACTTCCGGATTCTTGCCGCCTTCTTTTTCTACTCTCAGCCATTCCTTGATATGCAGTTCATCAGAGTAATATTCACCAGCCATATTTGCCGGATAGCAGCCGTAGGGAATTTCGCAAACAGCATCAACACACCAGAAAGGTATAATCGTCTCATTGGGGCTGTTGCGAATTTCATCGGTAGAAATCAGTCTCTCACAGGTAACGATTACCTTCTTGGAAGCACGTGCTATATCATAGTCCGACATGGTGATCCCACGAATACGGCAATTTCCGTAAACATCCGATTCATGAACATGCAGTATTGCTATATCCGGATAAAGCGCCGGCAGAAGAACATAATTTGTCCCGGTGAACGGGCATTCAATCATTTTCGCCGCACTGTATTTAAACGAATCAGTTCCCATCATGTCACGTGCGGGATAAAAAGAAACACCGGCGGAAGCAGCTTTAAACCGCACCGCCAATGAATAATTCGTCCATTCGCAAATCTTGACTTTGCCCGATTCCATGTATCTGCGGGCCATGGGTGAAAGTCCGCGTGCTTCCAATGCGATAACATAAGCGATATCGCAGCGGTCAAATACTTCGCCGGCACAAAGAATTTCAAAATCGATGGTCGACGTGTTACCGGCAAACCCCATATTCTTTTTACCTTGACGAACGATTTCATGACAGGCTGCAGCCGGAATCCGGTTACATCCAAATCCACCAATCGCGAGATATTCGCCGTCATGAACATATTTCTCCACGGCTTCTTTAATACTCATAACCTTGTTTTTCATTGCGCGCGACTTCTGACGGAAAGCGGCACGAGCATTATCAGCATCCGGGTCCGTGAAGAGTTCGCCTACTCCTTGTTCAATTACTTCCACAGTCTTTACCTCCTCCTTGTTTTTTCCTCTCTAACTTACTAAGTCCTGCTTAAAATACCCAAATTTACCCGTATAAACGGGAACTTGTCCGGCAGCCGGAACTATCCGACTGGTTTAATGCACTCTACGAAAAGCTTTACACTACACCACACCAATCCCGCTGTTCCTTTTAAACAACGGCAAATCTGAATCAAGCATGTACTGAATATGATGAGGGGAAATCTACAAGATGGATTTTCCCTAATTTAAAAAATAATGTGATACATCCTGAAAAAAACCACCGTTGCCTCTAGCATAATAATCAAATATGTCAAGCTGAAAAAAATACTAAAATTCATAATAAAGATTCAGATAAATGGATATGTGCAGTTTAATATCCCTGAATATTTCATTTTTCCTAAATTCATGATCTAATCATTCATTCAAGAATTTCATTCTATCACCAGGCTTCTAATCCACCACCAAGTGGCGTTCCTCGTATATCATCCTTTAGCAGTCCCCTTTTTTGTGATCAGTTACGCCTCCTCCGTAACTTTCACAATACCCACTGATTTACGAGGTTTTCTGCTTTTCCCTGGTGGTGGATTATGCTTTGAATCAAATATTAACTTGCCTTTCCCTTTTTAGTAATTTGGGGACACTTCCCTATTATATTTTCGTATAATATTTTCTTAACCTGGCAGTGGCTAATTTGGGAAGTGTCCCAAGGGAGCTATTTCTGCAATAAACCATTTTGCCAACCTATTTTGTCTAATATCAAGCTCTTCCAGGAGCCTGATATTCCGGCAGCTGAACTGCAACGACTTCTCCGCGGACACAGATTTGGCCATTTGCGGACAGCGTCGATTCCACAACCACTTTCCGGCCCTTAATTTCTTTAACTTTACCGCGAATTTCCAATGGCACACCCATAGGCGTGGGCCGCAGAAAATCCACATGCAGAGACGCGGTAAGAAAGCGCAGAGTAGGCAAACTATCCATCTCGCGATTTTCAGCACGATATTTTGCTGCCGCGGCGGTACCGGAAGAATGACAGTCGATAAGGGAGGCGATAAGTCCTCCGTAAACAATGCCTTGAATTGCCGTATGTTCAGGTCTCGGTTCATGAATGCAAACAGATTCTTCTCCGTCCCAGTAACTTTTTATCATTAAACCCGCATCATTCAGACGACCGCAACCGTAGCAGTAGCTGGCATAATCGGGGTAATAATCTTGAAAAGCTTTTTTGGGCATATCATCTCCTTGATTCAAACTGGTCAGATCGAAAACAAATACTTTTTAAATTACACCAAGTTGCATTCAAAGCATAACATGGGCGGTAAGGAGGAGGCTTTGCAGGCAGTTCATAACGTCTGGAAAACCGACTACATAGCCAACAATGTCAGCTAAAGAATGCAACTTGGCATAAGGCATCCATCGACAAAACTATAATCCGGCAAATGTCAAAGACCAGCTTAACAACAAGAACGCTCTGCGCTTACTTCCCAAATCTTAAAAGGATAAAATTTGGAGTTAAAATTCCATTTTCATAAAATGCATATTGTTTTCAGTCCTTACAATCTGAAAACCAGCCTTGCTGAGAACATGGAGCATAGGCTTATTCTCCGTTAACAGTTCGGCGACAAATCCTATCAATCCTCGTTTCTTAGCCAGATATATGAGGTAATCAAGCAATTCGGTGCCGATACCACGGTTATGAAATGAATCCTTAACCGTGAAAGCGACTTCAGCGGTATGGGTGTTTACATCAAGATAATACCTGCCAATACCGACTAATTCCTCTTTTGGGTCATCACGGATAATTGCCTGAATGGATACTTCTTCCGCATTATTGATGATTACGAACTCCTGGAGTCGTTCATGCGGCATGTCTCTCCTCGTAGAGACAAACCGGCGGAACATGGTTTGCGGTGACAGTGAGTAGAAAAATTCCTTTAACAGCGGTTCATCGCTGATCTTCACCGACCGGAAAAATATTTCTTCCCCGCCTTTAAGTGTCACCCGCGTCTCCATATCCTCCGGATATTCACCTTCTTTCCCCGGAATAAATGCCTGGTCGCTATATATGAGGTGCCTTTTCTTAGCTTCCGCTATTAACCAGGGTCGAAATTTGGGATGGGCAATGGCTATTAAAGCCATTGCACGCTCCCTGATATTTTTCCCATTAAGATAGGCAATGCCGTATTCCGTAACCACATAATGTATTTCTCCCCGGTGCAGGGTGATTCCGGTACCCTCTTTTAAGGAGGGGGAGATACGTGAAACCTCACCGCCTTTAGCAGTAGACTGCAGGACTAAAATACACTTGCCGCCCGGTGACAAAAACGTCCCGCGAATGAAGTCTATCTGTCCCCCGACACCACTGTAAAATAAATTGCCTATCGATTCCGATGTCGCCTGGCCGGTCAGATCTATTTCCAGCGCGCTGTTGATGGCGGTCATGTGGGAGTGCTGGGCAATGATCAGCGGATTGTTTGTATAGTCTACCGACCTTAGCTCTATCAGGGGATTGTCATTAATATATTCGTAAGTTTCCCTTCTCCCCATACAGAATGACGCGATGGTTTTTCCACGATTAATTGCTTTTTGTGAGTTATTCACCACACCACTTCTAATCAGATCAATTGTACCGTCGGATATCATTTCCGTATGCACCCCCAGGTTTTTTTTACCTTTTAAGTGCGAAATCAGGGCATCCGGAATGCTGCCGTAACCTACCTGAATAGTGTCTCCATCCTGAACGAGGCGGGCCACAT
>DAOQVG010000013.1:0-14299 GCA_035341435.1 Smithellaceae bacterium | reverse complement strand
GGCGGAGGCGGAAGTGGAATATGCCGACCATCACACTCCTTCTATATATGTTAAATTTGCCGTCACCTCGGATATCGCGGCCGTTTTACCCAAGCTGGCCTCGCAAAAAGTAAACATGGTGATCTGGACGACGACTCCCTGGACGATTCCCGCCAACCTGGCTATCGCCCTGAAGGATGATTTTGTCTATGTGGCTGTGAAGATTGATGAAGAAGTCTTTATCGTAGCCAAAGACCTGCTTGATTATTGCCTGGACGCTTTCGGCTATAGAAATAAAGGTTATGAAATTCTGGATGAGTTTGAAGGCCGGGTTCTCGAAGGACAGAAATGCGTCCATCCTTTAATTAATAGAGAGAGCGTGCTGATTCTGGCGCCGTTTGTCACTCTCGACGCCGGCACGGGCGCCGTGCACATAGCTCCGGGCCACGGCCAGGAAGACTATGAAATCGGCCTGGAATACGGGCTGGATAATTATGCTCCGGTTGATGAAAACGGGAGATTTACCGAAGATGTTGAGTTTTTTGCCGGTCAGTTTGTTTTTGACGCCAACGATAATGTGATGAAAAAACTGGATGAAGCGGGCGCGCTGCTGGGGCATGTTCCCATGCAGCATTCCTACCCGCACTGCTGGCGCTGCAAAAATCCCATTATTTTCCGTTCGACCGAACAGTGGTTCATCTCGATGGAGAGAAACGACCTGCGCAAAAAAGCGCTGGCCGCCATTGATGAAGTTCAATGGATTCCCTCCTGGGGGCATGACCGTATTTACGGAATGGTGGAAAACCGTCCGGACTGGTGCATTTCGCGTCAGCGGCTCTGGGGTGTTCCCATTACTGTTTTTTACTGTGCTAAATGTAAAAATGAATTGCTGACCAAAGAAATTCTGGATCATCTGGTCGCCCTGGTGGAAAAAGGCGGCGCTGATGTCTGGTTTGAAAAAGAGCCGAAAGACCTGATGCCCGAAAACACAACCTGTCCGCACTGTCAGGGAACGGAGTTCACCAAAGAATTGAATATTCTGGATGTCTGGTTTGATTCCGGCGTCAGCCATGCCGCCGTTCTGGAAAAAAGAGCGGAGCTGCGATCACCCGCCGATATGTATCTGGAAGGCAATGATCAGCACCGCGGCTGGTTCCATTCTTCCCTGCTGGAATCAGTGGGCACTCGGGGACGCGCGCCTTACCTGAGCGTGCTCACCCACGGCTTTGTCGTGGACGGTGAAGGCAAAAAAATGTCCAAATCCGTCGGCAACACAATTGAAACCTCGGAAGTTATTGATAAATACGGTGCGGAGATACTAAGGCTCTGGGTTGCCGCGGCAGATTACACCGACGACATCAGAATATCCGATGAAATCCTCAAGCGCCTGGTGGAGGCATACCGCCGGATTCGCAACACGAGCCGTTTTATCCTCGGCAATCTCTATGATTTCAATGTTGATGCCGACTGTGTTGAATATGCGCAAATGACGGAGATGGACAAGTGGGCGCTGCACCGTCTGCAGGAAATAATCAGGCGTGTTACGGAAGCATACGAAAAGCATCAATTCCATGTGGTTTATTATACCCTTTACAACTATTGCACGGTGGATTTAAGTGCGATGTATCTGGATATTTCCAAAGACAGGCTCTATACCAACAAACCCGCCTCCGTGGCGCGCCGGTCGGGGCAAACAGCCATGTTCATAATTTTAAAAGCGATGACTCAACTGCTGGCACCGGTTCTTACTTTTACGGCGGAAGAAGTCTGGGCGGCAATGCCCCGGTGGGAGGGCAAAGAGGACAGCGTGCATATGACGCAGTTCCCGCAGGGTAATGATCAATATTTTAATGCTGAACTGGGTGAGCGCTGGAAGGCGATGATTGACGCCAAAACGGAAATTTCCAGGGCCATCGAACAGGCCAGAAAGGAAAAAGTGATCGGTCATTCCCTTGACGCCCGCGTAAGCCTGGTTCCGCCGGAAAAGGAAAAGGCTTTTTTTGAAAGCCGCCTGGAGGATTTGCGGGCGCTCCTTATTGTTTCGCAATTGCAGCTGGTGGAGGCAAAGGCGATCAGCAAACCTTACGTCAGCGAAGAAATAAAAGGTTTGATTGTGGGAGTGGAAAAAGCGGCGGGCGTTAAATGCGAGCGCTGCTGGATCTATGCGGAATCAGTGGGAAGTGATAAAGACCATCCGACTATATGCGACCGTTGCTTGGCTAACCTGTGATCCCACTCCATGGAGTTTTTGTGAAAAGAAACATCATTATTTTTATACTGGGTGCGGCTGCGGTTGTAGCGCTTGATCAGATAACCAAGGCCGCCATCACTTCCCGTTTTCTGCTGCATGAATCTTCCACCATCATTGACGGCTTCTTTAACCTTGTTTATGTGATGAACCCGGGAGCTGCCTTTGGATTTCTGGCCCGCGCTTCGGCGACTTTCCGCTATATCTTTTTTACCGGGATTACCTCTGTCGCTATTTTGCTGATCATCTACTATCTGATAAAAAATAAGCACGGAAGCATCATTACAGTTGTCTCGCTTGCGCTGATTTTCGGCGGGGCGGTGGGAAATCTGATTGACCGAATTCGCTTCGGAGCGGTAGTGGATTTTCTCGATTTTTACATAGGCGCCTGTCACTGGCCGGCCTTTAATGTGGCCGATTCCGCTATTACCGTCGGGGCGATATTAATGATTTGGGAAATGATCGGCGCCAGGAAACGGAATCAGCCGGTTGAAGAGTCTTGATTTGCCAGGTGGGATTTCTTTAATGTGGGATTAATTATTTTTGTCTTTTAATTTTTCCAGTTCTTCTTTGTAGCGTTCCGCTTCGGCTCTTACCAGTTCTATCTCTTCCTTCGCCTTTTCCAGTTTCTCGTCCTGTCTTTGTCTTTCCTCGCGGATTTTGTCCTGCACTTCATCAAGTCCCACGTAAGTGGCCAGAGCGCCGCCCAGCAGCAGGCTGATTGGAAGCGCGCCCCGGATAATAGTCATGAAATCAGTCCACCAGAATATCAGACTGATTAGTCCAAGAACAGCAAAGATGGCTCCTCCTATTAACAACGACATTTCCAATCTCCTGTACAAAGGGAAGTTTGACGACCTCGTAAAAAGGCCGGATGCTGCGTTACGCTTCATACCTCGTCACTGCAGCGTACCTTAAGTACGCTTCATTCCTCGGTATTCGCGCGCCTTGCCTGCGACCTTTTTACGAGGTCGCCTGAAAATTGTTGATTTACGGCTTTTTACGAGTAAATCAAGTTTAATTATACAATGATATAACTTCATTAATTTTTATCATGAAAGATGTGTTTAGGCAAGTTGGAAATACGTCATTATGATGGTATCATAATGAAAATATTACTTGATTTAAAAGAGGTCATCATTTAAAAGTTATGTTTTAAATAAATACATATGGATAAAGGTGGAAATGGTCGAACTTGATTTTACTAAAGGCGACGGGCTTATTCCCGTTATCGCTCAGGATGCGGAAACGAAGGAAGTGCTCATGCTGGCTTACATGAATCAACAGGCGTGGGAAGAAACTTTGAAGACAGGCAAGGCGACTTACTGGAGCAGATCGCGCCGGTCACTGTGGCTGAAAGGAGAAACGTCGGGTCATGTCCAGCTGGTAAAAGATGTTTTTATCGATTGCGACAACGATACTATTTTGTTGCAGGTCAAGCAGGTGGGGGAGGCCGCCTGCCATACGGGTTACAGATCCTGCTTCTACCGGAAAGTTAAGGACGGAGATTGTGTTGTCGTCGGAGAAAAGATTTTTGATCCCAAGGAAGTGTATAAATGAGTGTTCTGAAACTGGGTATTCCCAAAGGAAGTCTGGAAAAAAGCACGGTGGATTTGTTTAAAAGAGCGGGCTGGCGCATTACTTATGACAGCCGCAGTTATTTTCCCGATATTGATGATCCGGAAATTTCATGCTCTCTGGTGAGGGCGCAGGAGATGTCCCGCTATGTCGATGACGGCCATCTGGATTTGGGGCTTACCGGGATTGACTGGATTCTGGAAAATTCATCGGATGTCATCGTGGTTCAGGATCTGGTTTATTCCAAGGTTTCGACGCGCCAGGCGCGCTGGGTGCTGGTCGTTCGCGATGATTCGCCTTACAAATCGATCGAAGATATGCAGGGAAAGAGAATATCGACCGAATTGGTGGCTTTTACAAAAAAATATTTCGCCGACAGAAAAATTGATGTTCATGTTGAATTTTCCTGGGGTGCAACGGAAGCCAAGGTCGTGGAAGGGCTTGTTGATGCGGTGGTCGAAGTTACGGAAACCGGCTCCACGATCAGGGCTAATAAATTGAGGATCATCCATGAACTCATGAAAACGAATACGCAGTTGATCGCCAATCGTGCTGCCTGGAATGATCCCTGGAAACGGAAAAAAATCGAACAAATCAAGACATTACTGATAGGGTCATTGCTGGCGATGAATAAAGTCGGCTTGAAGATGAATGTTCCCAAAGAAAATCTGTCCAAAGTAATGTTGCTGCTGCCGTCGCTCAAAGCGCCAACGGTGTCCAGCTTATATTCGGAAGACTGGTTTGCTATAGAGACCATCGCCGATGCGGGAAAAGTCCGGGATTTAATTCCCGAGCTGCTGGATGCGGGTGCAGAAGGCATCATTGAATATCCCCTGAATAAAGTTATTTAATTAAGAGAGACACTTATGGCCAGAAAGGCGAAAATAGTCCGTAAAACGACGGAAACCGACATTGCGCTGGAAATGGATTTAGACAGTACCGCTCCAAGTAACATTGATACCTCGATTCCTTTTCTGGACCACATGCTTACGCTTCTTGCCCGGCACGGTTTTTTAAGACTAGCGGTCCAAGGCAGGGGAGATACGCAAGTTGATGACCATCACCTGGTGGAAGACCTGGGTATCTGTCTAGGCATGGCCATAGGCCAGGCTCTGGCGGAGAAGACGGGCATCAGCCGTTACGGGTCGGCTTCCGTACCCATGGATGAATGTTTATGCCGGGTGGATATGGATATATCAGGCAGACCGTATCTGGTTTATAAAGTCAAGTTCGAACACAGGCCGACCGGCGGCTTTGACCCGGCGCTGGTTAAAGAATTTTTTAAAGCCTTTACCGATCATAGTGGCATAACATTGCATATCAACCTGGCATATGGAAGCAATACCCATCATATTATTGAAGCGGTGTTTAAAGCATTTGCCCGGGCTTTGAGAGATGCCGTAACAGTAGACAAAAAAATCGCAGGAGTCCTCTCTACCAAGGGAACTCTCTAGAAAACGAGGTGAAATTATGGCCCATCTTTCGAAGAAGAAAATTGATTTGGTTGCCGGACTGGTAATGATTCTGCTGCTGATTCCGGTATTTGTTGCTTACGCTGCGGAAGAGGAAAAGGAAGCCGACAAATCAAAGCGTACTGTGCGTGTGGCCATTATTCCTTTTCAGGCGGTTTTACCCGCAACGGCGGCGGGGAATACGGCGGTAAGTCCTCTCAGCAGCGCCGTTTTCTTTGGAGGAAAAATTGCCATGGGCGGAGAAGCGGTTACAGAAGAATTGTTTGTTGAAAAACTGAAGTCATTTAAAGATATAGAAATAATTCCCCAGGAAAAAGTGGAGGGAACTTATAAGCGGATCAGTGCTGAATCACTGAAGACGCCTTTATCAGCGGTCTTCAAAAAGACGGGAGCGGAATTGAATGCGGATATGATAGCTGTGGGGTATGTTTTCCGGTATATAGAAAGAATCGGTTATGATTATTCCGTCGAAAAAGCAGCTTCTGTCGCCTTTGAAATAAGTTTGATCAACTGTAAAGACGGCAGCGTTGCCTGGCGGGGTGTTTTTGATAAGACCCAGGTATCATTAATGGAAGATCTTTTACAGATAGCTTCTTTTTATAAAGGCCGCGGCAAATGGCTTACCGCCCGTGAATTGACAAAGCAGGGGATGAATAAAGTTTTTAAAACATTTACCGGCGTCGTACGCTAAGAACACACCATTTCAAATTATATTTTCTTTGCCCCGCAGTACCGCCGGCGGCTTGGGGATTCCAGACGAATTTCTAACATGGAGAATTATTTTGATCATTATTCCAGCTATTGATATTAAAGACGGTAAATGTGTGCGGCTCGCTCAGGGTGATTTTAACCGGGTGACCGTCTATGCGGATAACCCGGCGGATATGGCGCTGACGTGGGAGCGGAAGGGAGCCCGGTTGATTCATATAGTTGATCTCGATGGTTCCGTTGCCGGATTGCCCCGCAATGCAGGGAGGATTCTGGAAATATGCACAAAAGTGCAAACCCCGATTCAAGTGGGCGGCGGCATCAGAAACATGGAAACCATCGATTATTATCTGACGGGCGGCGTTTCCAGCGTCATTTTGGGCACCGCTGCTCTGCAGGATGAAAAATTTGTCAGAGCCGCAGCAGATAAATATCCCGGGAAAATAATTCTGGGAATTGACGCCCTCGACGGCTTCGTCGCCATTCAGGGCTGGACGGAAAAAACCGGGAGAACGGCTGCCGATCTGGCAAAAAACTACGAAAACTGCGGCTTGAAAGCAATTGTTTATACGGACATCAAACGCGACGGCATGGAAACCGGGGTGAATATTGAAGCAACAAGGGCTCTGGCCAAAGAAGTGAACATACCGGTCATCGCATCCGGCGGGGTGGCGGCAATTACTGATGTAGAAAAACTCCTGGCAGTTAAGGATTGCTCTATTTACGGCGTTATTATCGGTCGTGCTCTCTACACCGGAGCGATTTCTCTGGAAGAAGCGATTGCAAAAAGCAGGAATGATTCTTGATGGTTCGCAATAAGTCGGAACAGCGGCCATTCATAGTTTGCAATATTCGAGGAGGTGAAGATTATGTCGGATTGCCTGTTTTGTAAAATAGTCAAAGGGAAGATTCCCTGCACAAAAGTATACGAAGATGATCAGGTTTTAGCCTTCGACGATATCCAGCCGATGGCGCCGGTGCATGTTATTGTAATTCCTAAAAAACATATATCGACACTTTTGGATATCGATTCCCAGAATATTTCTCTTGCCGGAGATTTAATTTCCGCCGCCCAAAAGGTTGCCAGGATTAAAGGAATTGATCAAAAAGGCTTTCGCATAGCAATAAATTGCAATGACGAAGGCGGACAGGTTGTTTTTCACCTGCACATGCATATTCTCGGCGGCAGGAAGTTGGAGGATCTATTGGGTTAATCGATCTCGGAAGGTGAAGATTATGGATATAAATGCAAAAATAAATGCGGAAATGATAGTCGCCGCCAAAGCCAAAGATAAAATAAGGCTTTCGACGATAAGAATGCTAAAAACAGCTCTGCATAATAAAGAAATCGATTTAATGAGGCCGTTGACGGAGGATGAAATTTTGCAGACACTCTCCGCGATAGTCAAACAAAGAAAAGATTCCATAGAACAATTTGCTCAAGGTGGACGAACCGATCTGGTGGAGAAAGAGACAGCCGAATTAAAAGTTGTTCAGGAATTTATGCCCGCCCAAATGTCGGACGAAGAGGTGGATGCCCTGATCAAAAAAACGATTGCGGAAATTGGAGCCTCATCAATCAAGGATATGGGGAAGGTGATGAAGGCGTTGATGCCTCAATTGACCGGAAAGGCTGACGGCAAGACGGTGGGCGAAAAAGTCAAAGCGCTGTTGTCGTGAAAAGACAAGTTTTGGTGCGGTGCAAAACAGGATTGAATCCAGAGCAGGTAAAAGACATAAGTGCGTTTTGATAACGGTAAGATTGAAGAAATCAAAAGCAGAATAGATATTGTCGAGCTGGTTGCCCAATACGTGACTTTAAAAAAAGCCGGCAGGAATTATCTGGGTCTGTGTCCTTTTCATCAGGAAAAAACGCCTTCTTTTACGGTTAATCGGGAAAAGCAGATATTTTATTGTTTCGGCTGCGGTGAAGGCGGCAATGCCGTTACATTTCTGATGAAGATCGCCAACAAAACATTTCCCGAAGCCATTAAAGAACTGGCGGAAAAAACCGGGGTAGTGCTGCCGTCATGGCAGGACTCTAAAGAGAGCCGTCAAAAAAATTCTCTGCGCGAGAATATCGCTGAACTGAATTTGACGGCGGCGCAGCAGTACGCGCGCAATCTGTATTCTCCGGCAGGCAAAGGGGCGCGGGATTATTTGGAGGCGCGGGGAATTCGGCCGGAAACAGTAAAATACTTTCGGCTTGGCTACGCCGAAGACTCCTGGCGTTCTTTGACGGATTACATGGAAAAAAGCGGCCTGTCTTTAAAAACGGCTGAACAGGCCGGTCTGGTCATTGCGGGTAAAGAAGGTAAATTCTATGACCGTTTTCGCGGCCGGCTGATCTTCCCCATTGAAAATGTTTTTGGTGATACCATTGCGTTTGGCGGCAGAATTCTGGACAAAGGCGAGCCCAAGTACTTGAATTCTCCGGAGTCGCCCCTTTATATTAAGGGCAGGAATTTATATGGCCTGAATAAGACCAGGGAGGAAATTCGCCAAAAAGGTTTCGCCCTGATCGTCGAGGGCTATTTTGACTTAATTTCGTTGTGGAATGCCGGCATCGGCAATGTGGTTGCGTCATTGGGTACCGCGCTGACCCGCGAGCAGCTGGAGTTGCTGCGCCGTTATACGCTGGAAGTCGTGGCGCTTTTTGATCCGGATGAGGCCGGCAGGAAAGCGCTGAACCGCAGCCTGGAATTATTCCTCTCAATGAATATGCGGGCGCGGGCGCTGGTTTTGCCGGAGGGGCTTGATCCCGATGATTATGTGAAGAAATTTGGCAGGGAAAGACTCGAAGAGTTGATCGCCAATGCTCAACCGTTAAGCGACTACTACATTGAAAATGTTTTAGGCGGCGGTAAAACCTTTGAAGACAAGCGGGAGATGGTTAAAGCCGCTATGGAATTCATAAACAAAATCAGCGACAAGAAGGAAAAAGACCTGTTCATCAAACGCATAGCGGAAAAAACAGGTGTTGATCAGGGATTGCTTATTCAAGAGATTTACCGGGATGCATCTGCCGGCATAGCCGGGGCGGGAAGAGAAAAACCGGCGGTTAACATTAATAATAATCTGGTAGAGCTTCATTTGATCCGGCTCCTTATGGAGTATCCACAGAAAATACTGCAGGTGAAAAGCGAAAATATTTTTGATTTTTTTCTGCAGCCGCAGTTGAAGGAGCTGGGGCATACAATTATCGAGAATTACATGCTGCTGGGATTTGTCGATTTGAATATAGTTCTTTCTACGGAAGAAGAGGCTCCACTGCGGGAGAAAATACTGCGATTAATGATGGAGGCGCTTCCAACCGAAGATACAATGTTGGAAAAGATTTTTACCGACAATATCAGACAGATCAAGAAAAAATGGTATAAAGATCAACATCGTCGGCTTAAATTTGAACTGATTCAGGCACAGGAAAAGGGAGATCAGGAACTTTTAAACAGACTGGTGCAGGAAAAAGAAAAGTTGCTTATTGAGGAAAGAGAATTAAATTAGACAACTTAGTTAATAACTTATTTGGGAGATACCAAATGGCTAAAGAGATACAATCAGATGAGTTTAAGAAGCTGATATCATTAGGTGAGGAGAAGGGTTTCCTGACATATGACGATGTCAATGATATGCTGCCGCCTGATGTGACCTCTTCCGATCAGATAGATGACATTATTATGCTTTTCGGAGAAAAAAATATAGATATCATTGATATTGAACAGGGCGAAAAACTGGTTATGAAGAAAACTCCGGAAGATATCAGTCCTGTAAAGTTTCCGGAAGCCCTGGCCCTTGGTCCCGGAACGGGCAAAACCGGCGATCCCGTAAAAATGTATTTGCGGGAAATGGGTATGGTTTCACTTTTAAGCAGGGAAGGAGAAGTGGAAATCGCCAAGAAAATAGAGGAAGGCGCCCGGGAAACCATGTCGGCGATTTTCCGGCTTTCCGTTTCCATCAATGAAGTTCTCAATATCGGCGAAAAACTGGTCTCCGGTGAAATCAAAATTAAAAATGTTGTGGACAGCGTCGAGGATGAAGAAGGTTTCGTTGAAGAAGATGAACACAAAGAAAGGGTCTTAAAACTTATCCACAAGATAAAACTTGTTGATGAACGCAATAAGGTATTGCGTGAGAAGCTCAAGTCGAAAACTATGCGCCCCAAGCAACGTGAACTGTTGGATGTGGAGCTGGAGAAAAATATAAAAAACATCATTACTCTTTGCCGGAAGATTCGCTTCAGCAAGAAACAGATCCATCGTTTTGTGGCCCGTTTGCGTTCCTACGTCGACGAGATCGAAAAGGCGGAAAAAGTAATTCAGGACTATAAAAAAGAAACGGGACTGAATCTGACGCAGTTGGAAAAAGCCTGGGTAAAAATGAAAAAGTCCAAGCAGGATGAGAAACTTGTGGCGAAAGAAACTCATCTTTCCGCTGAACTGCTGAAGAAAAGCCAGGAAGCGATAAACGAAGCACATAAGACAATAAAGCATATCGGCCGTGAAGTGGGGATTCCCACCAATACTCTGAAAACAATAGTGGAATCCATCGAGGATGGTGAAGGCAAGGCGGAGATAGCGAAAAGAAAGCTTGTGGAGGCCAATTTGCGTTTGGTTGTAAGCATAGCCAAAAAGTACACCAACCGTGGTTTACAGTTTCTGGATTTGATCCAGGAGGGGAATATCGGTTTGATGAAAGCCGTGGATAAATTCGAGTATCAGCGTGGTTACAAATTTTCCACTTATGCCACCTGGTGGATCAGGCAGGCGATCACCCGCGCTATCGCCGACCAGGCGCGAACAATTCGAATTCCTGTCCACATGATAGAGACGATCAATAAACTTATCCGGACGTCGCGTTATCTGGTGCAGGAACTGGGGCGTGAACCGACTCCGGAAGAAATCGCCAATAAGATGGAATACCCGTTGGAGAAGGTTCGCAAGGTGCTGAAAATTGCCAAGGAACCCATTTCTCTGGAAACCCCGATCGGCGAGGAAGAGGACAGTCATCTTGGCGATTTTATTGAGGATAAGAAAATAATGTCTCCTTCGGAAGCGACGATCAACATGGACCTGGCCGATCAAACGAGAAAGATATTGACTACACTGACGCCACGGGAAGAAAAAGTATTGCGTATGCGCTTCGGTATCAGCGACAGATCCGGCTCTCCAGACGAAGACGAAATCAGCTTGCCAACCGGATTGATGGAAGCAGTGTCGCCGGAGCCTGAAGTTCTGGAAATACCGGAAGTAAAAAAAGCAAAAAAGCAGGCCAGGAAAAGGCCGGCAAAATAGTGTTGACAAACAATTAGTTTGGGTATATCAAAGCAACCCCTGACGTACTTTGGTCAATTAAACGGCGGGGCCCATAGCTCAATTGGTAGAGCCACCGGCTCATAACCGGTAGGTCCCTGGTTCGATCCCAGGTGGGCCCACCAGAAAAATAAAGAAAAAAGCTGACAGAAAAATGAGATATATTTCCAGAACGAACGAGTGCCCATCAATAAGTGTGATGGCTGCTGTGGGGAGTCGGCAGGCGACTCCCATCTGCCAGACGGATAACACAGCGAAAAAAACCAGTTAGATTTAAAAATGCACCCATAAAAAGGTGCATTTTTTTTATCCTGTAAAAAAAGGAGAGGATTGTTGAGAGAACAATTATTGTTATTAGTAAAGCTTCAGGAATGTGATTCACAGTTGATGAAAATTGCGGACAAGAGAAAGACCCTGCCGGAAAAGCTCAATAAGCTGGACGAGGCCTTCGATGCTTTTCAAAGCGAAATGGAGCAAAACAAAAAAAAATATGACGAAATAAAGGCCAGCCATACGGAATACGAAAATAAGGTAAAAAAGATAAATGAGGGAATGATCAGAACCAAGGAACGGCTCCTGGAAGTCAAAAACAACAAAGAATACCAGGCTATGCTCAAGGAAATTGAAACCGCCGAGGCGGCGCGCGGCGATGTGGAAACAGAAATTATATCGATATTGGATGAACTCGAAAATTTAGCCGTACTGGTGAAAAAGGATCAGGAAACTCTCAATGAACAAAGGAAAAAATATGAGGTAGAAAGGAAACTGATTGAAGCCGATTTAAACTCGGTAGATACTGATTTTGTCAACTGTGAGCAACAACGTGCCGGGTTGACGGACAAGGTTCCTGTAGATCTTTTGGCCAGATATGAAAAGATTAAGAAAAGGAACAATGGCGTCGGTGTTATTTCCGTATGGAAATCAGTCTGTAACGGCTGTCATATGAATATTCCTCCTCAATTATATATTGAGCTGCAAAAGACATCGGACCTGATTGCATGTCCCAACTGCCAGCGGATCATGTATTTTCAGGACATGGAAAAGCCCGCCTGATATTTATGGAAAAGAAAACTTACAGGCTCTTCAGCGATGGCGCCTGCCGTGGTAATCCCGGTGAGGGCGGCGCCGGCGCCGTAATTCTGGATACCGAAGGGAATGTTATCTGGGAAGGCAAGGAATATCTCGGGCGCTGCACCAATAATATTGCCGAATATAAGGCATTGATTTTAGGGCTGAAAGGGGCGCTGGCCAGCGGCTGCAGGAAGCTGGCTGTTTTTTTGGATTCGGAACTCCTTGCCCGCCAGATCGATGGCTCCTACCGCGTTAAAAATGAAAACTTAAAACTTTTAATGCAGGAAGTCCGCAGTTTGCTCTCCCTGTTTGACACCATTGAAGTAAAGCATGTTCTGCGCAGTAAAAACGTCCAGGCCGATAAGCTGGCAAATCTTGCAATTGATACGCATAAATAGTTGCATTAAAATTAATTTCGGTTTATTAAGTTAAAATTAAGCACGGTTTTAAGTAGCAGATATCAGATACAACGTTAAGTTTGTTATTCTTTCTGCCGATACAAATTCAGATGCCCAGTTGCATTTCAAAAATCGGGATGCAGGCAGGCAGGATGTTTTGCGGACGTATTGTCCACGGTTAGCGTCCGGAAATCCGTCGACTTGAATCAACAAAGTAAAGTTTCAAGCGCGACTTCGTATTCATTAAAAGAAGGCGACAGTAATACTGTGGGTCTATTGAATATAAAGAATCTTCAGGCCGGTATGATTCTGGCGGAGGATCTCACAGACGCAACGGGAAGACTCCTGATCGCTAAAGGAACCGTTCTTACCGAAAAGCATCTCAAAATATGTAAAATATGGGGTGTCGTCGAAGCCCGGATCGAAGGAGTTTCCGAGGCTGATATCGAAGAATCGTCGCTGGATGAGCTTGATCCCCGTGAGCTTGCTCAGGCTACCGAGTTTGTTCATGAACGATTTTGTCGTACTGACATGGGACATCCGGCCGTCCGGGAGCTCGTTCGCCTCTGTATTTTGCGAACCGTCAAGAATAAAAAAGCCGCCCCGGATTACATCAGACAAAACTTCCAGCTTAAAATCGAAGAGGAAGATACTAAAGAACAAGAGACAAAGTCTGCGAAGACAAATCCTCTAAAATTTATCAGTGAGCACACAAAACTGTCAACTCTGCCGGACATCTACAATCAGTTTGTGGATACCATTGCCAGACCCAACAGTTCCAGCTACGACATTGAAAATGTGATCAACAAAGACACCAGTCTGTCAGCGCAACTTTTGAGGATTGCCAACAGCGCCTTTTACGGCTATCCGGCGAAAGTAGACACCATTTCCCGCGCCATCAACATTATTGGGACGCAGCAATTGAGCACCTTGGCTATGGGGATTATTGTTATCAGCGTGTTTAACAAGATGCCTGCCCGCATTATTAATATGGAGATGTTCTGGAAGCACAGTATTCTTTGTGGAATATGCGCCAGGATTCTGGCCGGTTATAGAAATATCCAGAATACGGAGCGGTTGTTCACAGCCGGGCTGCTCCATGATATCGGCCGTCTGGTCTGTTATAATTATCTGCCCCAGGAATCCCTCCGCGCCATTCTGGAGGCGCATAACGACAGCCGTCTGCTTTATCTGACGGAACGCGAAGTTTTTGATATGGATCATGCCATGATAGGGAAGAGCCTTATCAATAGATGGCAAATGCCTCTGTCGCTGGAAGAAATGGTTTTTTATCATCATGAACCGCAAAAATCAAAAAATTCGATAGAACCTTCCATTCTCCATATAGCCGACATTATAGCCAACGCGATGGGTATCGGGACAAGCGGCGAAAGATTGATTCCGCCATTGCACGAGGAAGCGTGGTCGCGACTTGGTTTGTCGTCCAATATTTTATCACTGGTAATGGAACAAGCCGATTATCAATTGGATGATGTTTTTAAGGTGATATATGCCGACGACAAGTTCCAGCAAAGA
>DAOQVG010000012.1:3495-14705 GCA_035341435.1 Smithellaceae bacterium | reverse complement strand
ACAGGAAATGCACGACGACAAGCACGTCGGCCAAAAACCGGTACATAAAGCCTCGCGGAAATAAATTTGTTATGCTCCGATGGAACTTGCCGCTGGAACCGCTGTGTCTGCTCCACCCGACGGGCCAATAAAAGAACAAGGGGTAGCTACCCCTTGTTCTGTAGAGAAATTATTTTTGATTACTGATTGAAATTAATAGTTTTCCGCCAAAACCTCGTAGTATGCCCGCGGATGACGGCAGGCGGGGCATTCTTCAGGTGCTTCCGTTCCTTCATGAATATACCCGCAGTTGATGCAGTGCCATTTGACCGGCGCTGCTTTCTTAAATACTTCATTATTAACCACGTTGGCCAGCAGTTTGCGGTAACGCTGTTCGTGGAATTGTTCCACTTCGGCAATCTCTTCGAAAGACTTGGCGATTTCGGGATAGCCTTCCTCATGGGCGGTTTTAGCAAATGCAGCATAGAGAACGGACCATTCTTCCTTTTCACCTTCCGCCGCGGCTTCCAGGTTGGCTTTGGTATCACCGATAACGCCCGCAGGATAGGCGGCGGTTATCTCTACAGCCCCCCCTTCCAGGTATTTGAAAAATACTTTGGCATGCTCCTTTTCGTTTTCCGCCGTTTCCAGAAATATACGGGATATTTGTTCAAAACATTCTTTTTTGGCGGCACTGGCAAAAAAAGTATAACGATTTCTCGCCTGCGATTCACCGGCAAAAGACGCCAGCAAATTCTTCTCCGTCTGAGAGCCCTTAATTGATTTACCCATTATTTTCCCTCCCTTGTAGTTATTTTAAATATAAATTATTTGTTCTGTCAGCGTTCCTGTTTTCTGACCGGCTGATTTTTGATTTTTTCGTCCTTTACCGGCCGCATCCTTTTCTTCTCCCTGATGAGCCGGGAAATATCTTTTTGTCGTCGTGTAATTTTTTGTCCGCCCATAGTGGTAAAGTATCGCTTAATCAGCGCCAAAATTCAACACAAAAGCTTAGCGATCAGAACGGACAACAATGCCCTGTTATTCGGCCGGCTGCCCGTCCTTTCTTTTCCAGTTCTTTATTTTTGTCTGCCAGTCGTCGAGCAGCTCGTAGCAGGACGGAACAACAACCAGCGTCAGCACCAGCGACGTCATCAAACCGCCGATAACCGCAATGCCCATGGGAGCGCGCGTTTCCGCACCCTCGCCGACCCCCAGGGCAATCGGCAGCATCCCGAACACCATGGCGAAGGTCGTCATGAGAATCGGCCTCATCCGGATGGGGCCCGCCTGCAATATCGCCTCCCGACGCGGCAGCCCCCGCTCCCGCAGCACATTGGTATAGTCCACCAGCAGAATGGCGTTTTTCTTCACCAATCCCATGAGCAGAATAAGACCGATCAGGCTGTAAATGTTGATTGTTTTACCTGTAAGAAACAAGGCGCCGAAGGCGCCGACAAACGAAAGCGGCATGGACAGCAAAACTGTTACCGGGTGGATGAAACTTTCAAACTGCGCAGCGAGAATCATGTAAGCCATGATGACCCCCAGGAGCAGGGCAAAAAGCAGGTAGCCGAAGGACTCCGTCATGGTGTCCGCCGTTCCCTGGTATTTGGGCAAATAATCAGGGGGCAGAATTCTACCGGCGATGTCGTCCAGCTCATTTTTTGCCTCCCCCAGAGGTTTATCTTCCAGCGAGGCGAAAATCGTTACGGCTCTCTGCCGGTCGACGCGGTTGATGACGCCGGGGCCGCTGCCCTCCTGGATTTTAACCACATTGGAGAGTTCCACCAGATTGCCGTCCCGGGCGCGCACATACATGCGCTGCAAACTGTCGGCGCTGTTGCGGTCTTGCGGATTCAGACGAACGCGGATATCATAACGCTTGCCGCGGATTTCATCTTTATAGCGGGCGATGTCCATCTCTCCACTGACAAGGAGATTAATGGCCTCGGCAATGGTGGCGGCATCCACTCCCAGGTTCGCAGCCCGGTCGCGGTCGACATAAACCTTGTATTCCGGCTTGCCGACTTCCAGAGAAGTATCCACATCCACCACACCCGGCAGCTTGGAAAACTCCGCCGTTATTTGTTTGGCGTAATTCTGCAGGGCCTGCAAATCCTGCCCCCGGATACTGTACTGAATCGGCACATTCCTGATCCCGCCGCCGACCATCGAAATATCCTCGGCGGAAACTTTCAATCCCGGAATTTGCCGCAGTTTAATGCGCGCTATTTTTTTGATATCATCCTGACTTCTTTTGCGCTCGGACTTCGGCTTCAGGTTCAAAATCATCAGGGCGCGGTTGACGTACCCCCCGTACCCCTGAACGTAATAAACCGACTTTACTTCCTCAATTTCCTGCATCATGGCTTCCGTCGTGCCCAGATACTTCTCGATCTGCTCAACGGAATAATCGACCGGCGCCTCCATGCGGATCATAAAAACGCTCTGATCCTCTGACGGCACAAATTCCTTGCCGATAACAAAGGTCAATCCCAGACTCAAAACAAAGATAATTAAAGCACCCGTCAGCACGGTTTTGCGGTAACCCAGCGTATATTCCAGAACGCGGCGGTAGAACTCTTCCAGCTTTGCATAGTAATGCTCCATAAGATCGCCGGCTTTTTTCCAGACCGGCCGCCGGTCGGGAGGAATCCCGCCTGACTCCCCGCCGCCGGCGGCCAGGGAATTGGGCAGAGATTTTTGATGCTGCTTCAGAAAAATTGAAGCCATCATCGGCGTTAGCGTAAAAGAAACGAGCAGGGAAACCAAGACGGCAAAGACAATGGTAAGGGCGAACTGGAGAAAGAATCTGCCGATGATTCCTTTCATAAAGGCAACGGGCAGAAAGATGCCCACGATGGCAAAGGTGGTGGCCATGACGGCCAGTCCGATTTCGGAAGTGGCGAAGGTCGCCGCTTCACGCGGCCTCATCCCGTCTTCCACATGGCGATAAATATTTTCGATGACAATAATCGCATCATCGATCAGCAAACCCACCGAAAGCGACAACGCCAGCATCGTCATATTATTAAAAGTAAAACCGAAGGCGTTGATCAGCGCAAACGTGGAGATGACGGAAACGGGCAGCGCCACCGCGCTGATGAGCGTAGTCCTTATATTTTTGAGGAAAAGGAAGACAGTCAGAATTGCAAAGAGGCTGCCGATGATCAGGTGGAACTGAACTTCATTAATGGAGCGGACAATAAAAAGCGACTGATCCATGGCAAAATTCAGTTTCATTCCCGGAGGCAGAGTTTTGTTGATTCTTTCCACTTCCGCCTTGACCCGGTTGGCCACTTCCACCGTATTTGTTCCCGATTGCTTCTGAATGGACATGCCGACGGCCGGAACGCGGTTGAACCGCGCCAGGGACCTTTTTTCCTCCATGCCGTCTTCCGCTCTGCCGATATCCCGGATGCGCACCGGCGCACCCTTATAATAGCTGACGATCAGATCATTAAAATCGGGGATTTTTTCAAATTCGCCCTTGATGCGCACCGTGTATTCCTTGGTGCCGGTCTCAATGCGGCCGCCCGGCAGTTCAATATTCTCGCGGGTCAGAGCGGTGGTAATATCGCCGGGAGATATCTGGTACGCCTGCATTCGGGCGGCATCCACCCAGATGCGCACCTGCCGCAGCCGCAAACCGTAGAAAATAACGTCGCCGACGCCGTTGATGCGCTGAAGCTGTTCTTTGAGAACTTCATCGGCGTAGGTGGACAGATCGCGAACGGAACGGTCTCCGGAAAGATTGAGCGACAAAATCGGCGTTGCGTCCGGATCCACCTTGGCGATCCGCGGTTCGTCAATATCATCCGGCAATTTACTCCGAATCGCGGATACTTTCTCCCGCACATCCTGAACGGCCAGGTCAATATTGCGCTCCAGGACAAATTCGATGGTCGTGCGCGCAATCCCTTCCGAACTCGTGGAAGTAATGCTCTTCACCCCGTTGATGGTATTGACGGCTCCTTCAATTCGATCGGTGACATCCACATCCATAACGTCGGAACTGGCGCCACTGAGCCTCGTGGTGACGGTGACAATCGGAAAATCGATTTTCGGTAAAAGATCAACACCGATGAAGGGATAACTGACGGCGCCCAGCACAACCAGGGCCAGAATAACCATGGTGGCGAAAACCGGCCGTTTGACCGATGTATCAGCGAGCCACATTAACTTTTACCCCTTCCGACAGATTGTTCTGGCCAATCACGACAACCTGTTCTTTCTCCTGCAGGCCTTCGAGAACCTCCACATCCTCGCCGTATTTGTTGCCGATCCTGATAATTCTTTCGTGCGCTTTTTTGTCGTTGACCACAAAAACACGGATGGTGGGGCCGTCGTAGAGAAGCGCCGTAACGGGGATAACCACTGCCTCGCGCGCCTCCTGCGTAAAAATCTGCGTGCGGGCGAAGTATCCCGGCTTCAACAGATGATCAGCATTGGGAATAACGGCTTCCGCCTGGAGCGTCCGGGTCCTTTCCTCCACATTCGGATAGAGCAGACTGACCCTGCCCTTGAATTTTTGACCGGCGAAAGCATCAACCGTAAAAACGACTTCCTGTCCTATTTTCAGCGCCGCGGCGTCTTTTTCGCTGATGGTGAAATTCAGTTTTAAGGAATCGATTTTGATCAGGGCAAAAAGCGGCGTGCCGTTGCGCACATAATCACCGATGGATATTTTCTTCTCTTTGACTGCTCCCGTAAGCGGCGAATATATTTTCGTCCTGGCCAGCTTCTCCCTGGAGGCTCCCAGCGCCGCCCTCGCCCGCTCCATTTCCGCCTGCGCCAGAGCCAGTTTGGTTGAAACATCATCAAACTGCTGCCTGGTGATGAGCTCTTCCTCGTAAAGAGAATGCTTGCGTGAAAATTCCGCCCGGGCATTGGCCAGAGACGCCTGCGACTGCTTCAGCGCCGCTTCCGATTTTTTATATTCGAGGCCGTAATCAATATCATTGACGGCCGCCAGAAGCATTCCCTGCTGTATCCGGGATCCCTCTTCAACTGTTATTTTTCTGACAATGCCGTCCACCTCCGAACTGACGGTCACTTCCTCCTCGGCTTTCAGAGTACCCGTTGTTTCCAGATAAGGCTGAACCCTCTTTTTTTCAGCCGGAGAAGTTTTGACATTGACCAACCTTTCCACCTCCGCCTTTTTCTCCTTGCCGCAGCCGGTGCAAATCAATACGAAGATAAAGGCGGCAAATATTAAGAACGGCAGGTATACTCTGTGCTGTTCTGGAGTATTTTTAATGCTGCTGTGAACAGCCTTCCTTGAAATCATGCAACGTTCCTCCCGGAAACAGCCGTCTCAGGCTTTTTTATTTACAGGTATTAATAAACTGCAGCAAAGTGCCGCTGGTTCGCTTCACTCGGAGATTGGCCAGCTGGTAATTATAACGTGCTTCGTTTGCGTTTTTTTCCGCCGAAAGCAAAAGCGAATTGGCGTCCATTACGTCCAGGCTTGTGGCCAGCCCGTTGTTGAACATCCTGATGACGGCGTTAAAATTATCTTCTGCAAAGATGAGTTGATCTTCCAGAAACTTCAAGGTGCCCTGCTCCGTCTGCAGATCCAGATAGGCGTTTTGTAATTCTATATCCACAATTTTCTTGAACTCGTCATAGGCCAGCTTAGCCTGCCTTTCTTTGGCCTTGGCCTCCCTGTAATCCGCTATTCTCAGCCCCCCTTCAAAAAAAGGAAAAGTCACGGCCACACCGGCCAAAACACTCTCCTTGTTCGTTGTTGATGTAACGGGATCCTGATCGTAGCCGCTATAAACGGCAAATAAACCGACATTGGGCCAGAATGCCCCCCGGGCATACTTCACCTGCTCTGCGGCCATTTTCTTCTGGATTTCGTAACTCTTCAGATCGGAGCGTGTATCCGCAACGGCGTCGCGCAGTTTATTGAAGTCAACATCTTCTTCTATAGGCAGGGTTGTTTCCTTCAGCCGGAAATCATCCTCGATGACAACGATCCTGCTGAGTGTAGCGCGGGCACTTTTGAAAGAATTGGTGGCCCGGAGATATTCAGAGCGCGCTCCCGAAAGTTCGCCGTCCGCCCTCAAAAGCGCCGTTCTCGTGAGTTCACCGACTTTCACCCTCTTGGCCACGGAATCCCGATATTGCGTCAGACGCTCCATATTGGCCGCGGCAACTTCCAGAGACTTCTTCGCCTTTAAGGTATCGTAATAAGCAAAAGCAATCGCCAGAACAAAATCAGACTTTGTAGCATCCAGATCATACTCGTTCTTTGTAATGTTCTGTCCGGCATATTTTAGAGCGTTCAACTCGCGGGCACTCAACGAAAAAGTTTCATCCGCGCGTACGCCCCAGTTGGCGGAATTGTCGGGTTGGATGAGAGTTGGACCGGAGCTGGAAGAGGAGTTACCATATTTCTTTTCCGAATACTGGTTGTATGTGCCGTAGGCCGTTAATTTGGGAATTAAAACCGACCACGCTTTATCCTTGCCGGTTTTGGCAATGTAAAGGTTTTCCTCGGCGTATTTAATTTTTTCAGAAATTTTCAAAGCATGATGATACAAGTCACACAAAGTATATTCCCTGGCGGCGGCCGTACAAACAAGAGCAGTCAAGGCCGCGAATAAGACAATTCCGTAAAACACCGCTTTTCTCATTAATAAAACCTTTTTCCTCCCCTGCCTCTTTATCCAAAGTCTATCGCCCGAAGATTACTATCCCCATCCCTTTTTAAGAGAATCCAACCACAGAACAAGGGGTTGCAACCCCTTGTTCTACACGAGTTTCTTCGGCTAAAACCTGAGAATAACATGACAACACAGTATCGCAAGGGGGATACGAGCATTTTTTTATTGCGCATTGCAAAACCTCCCCCCAGCCCATCTTTAGAAATGTGTAAGCAAACCCATGCGATCTGCTGTTTTATTTCTATATCAGGGCCTCTTTGATCTTCTGCGCCAGTTTCATATCCTCAAAAATCTTTTCAATGGCGTCGCCCAGAGCAATATTCAACTGTTCCTCCAGCCGGGCCTCGGAAAAAGATACATGCTCCAGCGCCGTCTTGCTTTCCACGGAACCCCGGTACAGCACATTTCCGTTTGCCGGACTGGTAAGGACAAGGGTCAGCTTTACCACCGCGTTATAAGAATCCGTAGGAAATCCCTTTCGGCAGGTTAATTCCAACTGGTCGATGCTGCCGCCGACCACAAGTTTACTTTCCGCTTTTGGCGCTGCCTCTTTCGCATTCCATTTTCCAGCGTCGTTTTGAATTTTATATCCGGCTTTCGCCAGGTATCTTTTTATGCCGTTTGCTACGGCTTGTGTCGGTTTTGTATATTTGGGCACTATCAGAACTTTCAGACCGTCTTTTTCTACGACATGGCCGATAACTATTGAATCATCAACCTTCCGCGCATCGGTAAATTCGGCCACAGTGATGGCGGCCTGAAGATTCTTGTTGTCGTTTCTCAGGTAAACCGGTATGTTAACTCCGACTGCTTCGTAATTCATGTTCACGCTGTAAAGACTGCCTGCGCAGCCGCCGAGGCACAGCAAACAGAGGAGCAATCCACAGACCGCCCAACGCGGCAAATTATTTTGTAATATCGACCAGCCGATTTTTTTCATGATATTCTCTCCTTTAAGTAATGGTCCTTAGGCGCATTTTTTTGTGTTTTATGTTCATCCCGGCGATAGCGCCGGAAACTCGTTTTCAAAAGCGGTCATATATAGATGAACTCGTAAGAAATCGTAAAATAAACATTTTCAGGCGACCTCGTAAAAAGGTCGCAGGCAAGGCACGCAAATACCGAGGAATGAAGCGTACTTATGGTACGCTGCAGTGACGAGGGATGAAGCGTAACGCAGCATCCGGCCTTTTTACGAGGTCGCCATATATACCTTAAGCAATCCTTATTAAGCAAATCCTTTATACCGGAACTTCTCTTGCAGGCGAAAAATGACGGATATTGCAAAAAAAGCCGGATTATAATAAAGATGAAGCAGTTATAAAAGCGCGCAAAAAATGCAACATACCTTCTTCCACCAGGATTTCAAAAAGAAAAGGAGAACAAGATAAATGGCGGACACCGACGAAATCAAAGAACCAAAGATGTTTTATACGGATATCCCCCAAACGACGGAAGGGTTTTTCCTGAAAGGCTCGAACTCGCTGGACTGGGGAATAAAAAACAGGCTGGCGCGGATATTTAATCCCGTCTCCGGCCGGACGGTAATGCTAGCCATCGATCACGGTTACTTTCAGGGGCCGACAACCGGCCTGGAGCGTGTCGACATCAATATCCTTCCTTTAGCGCCCTACGCCGACACCCTGATGCTGACCCGCGGCATTCTGCGCAGCGTCGTACCACCGACGGTTTCCCAGTCTATCGTGTTGCGCGTCTCCGGCGGTGCCAGCATACTCAAGGAACTGTCCAATGAGGACATTGCCGTCGACATCGAAGAATCCATCCGCTTAAACGTCTGCGCCATGGCTGTTCAGGTCTTCATCGGCGGCGAATATGAAAAAGAATCGCTCATCAACATGACCAGGATGATCGATATCGGCAACCGCTACGGCATCCCGACGCTGGCCGTCACCGCCGTCGGCAAGGACATGGCCCGCGATGCGCAGTACTTCCGGCTGGCCTGCCGCATATGCGCGGAGCTGGGCGCGCACTACATCAAGACCTATTATATCGACGAGGATTTCGAAACCGTCACCGCTTCTTGCCCCGTGCCGATCGTCATGGCCGGCGGCAAAAAGATACCGGAGCTCGATGCGTTGACCATGGCCTACAACGCGATTCAGAGAGGCGCGGCGGGCGTTGACATGGGGCGCAACATTTTCCAGTCGGAAGCGCCGGTCGCCATGATTCAGGCAGTGCGGGCGGTCGTCCACAACAACGAAACGCCGCAGCATGCCTTTGATCTTTACAACACATTAAAGAACCAATGAAAGTCGCCTACTGGTACAACAACAAGGACATTCGCCTGGCAGAAGTACCGACGCCTGCCCCCGGCCCGCAGGAAATGCTCATCAAAGTCATCTCCTGCGGCATCTGCGGCAGCGATATTGTTGAATGGTACCGCCTCCCACGGGCACCGCTGGTGCAGGGGCACGAAATCGGCGCCGAGGTCGTGGCAGTCGGCGACAGTGTCAAGAAATTTAAGCCGGGCGACCGGGTATTTGTCGCCCCCAAGGTGCCCTGCCTGAAATGTTTTTATTGCCAAAACGGCCACTATCCCCAATGTTCGGAAATCAAGGAGCGGCTTCCCGGCGGCTTTGCCGAATACATTCTCGTCCCGCAGATTCTCATAGAGAACGGCGCCTACCTGCTGCCGCCGCAGATCAGCTACGACCAAAGCACCTTTATTGAACCGTTAGCCTGCGTCGTCCGGGCGCAGCGGCTGGCCCAGGTAAAAAAAGGCTCATCTGTGCTCGTAATCGGCTGCGGCATGTCCGGCCTGCTGCATGTAAAGCTCGCGCGGGCCCGAGGCTGCACGGTTGTCGCCGCAGACATCAACCCGATGAAACTGGAGTGCGCCCGGCGGATGGGCGCGGATATCGTTATTCCTGCCGCAGACAACGTTTCGGAGCAATTGATCGCCCAAACCGGCAGGAAAGCCGATGTCGTATTATTGTGCGCTTCGGCGGATTCCGCCCTGGAGCATGCCTGGAACTCCGTGGACAAGGGCGGCGTAATCGTGTTGTTCGCCGTTCCCGCACCGGATAAAAAAGTTGTTGTTCCGGTCAATGATTTCTGGATGAAGGAAATTACAATCCTTACCTCGTACTACTGCGGCCCCCCGGACATCGTGGAATCAATGCAGCTTATCGCCGCCGGCAATGTCACCGTGGATGACATGATCACTCACCGCCTGCCGCTGGCCGACATCGCCCGCGGCTTCCAACTGGTCCTCGACGGCCGGGAATCGATCAAAGTAATCATCAAGCCCCACGAATAAGTCTCTCCTGTCCTGTAAAAAAATTTTTTTTATAATCATTTAAATTAAATGATTGCAATTCCGCTGTCTTCATGCTTACTTACATGCAGTATCAGGCATACTTGAAAGTGTTCATTTATAAAAATACCGGTGGGAATGGATTCGAATCGTGAAATATGGCAGATACTCGTTCACCTGTGCTTTTGAGACCGACGCTGCTTTGCCACCATACAAAGGGTCGACTATTAGGGGTATCTTTGGCCACGCGCTGAAAAAAGTCGTCTGCGCTCTGAAAAAGCAGGACTGCAGGAACTGTCTTTTAGCTCCTAAATGCATCTACCCCAATATTTTTGAGATGTCACCCGCCCCGGAGGTTTCCACCGGACGTAAACGTATCGCCGCTCCCCCACATCCTTATGTCATTGAACCACCAACAGAATACAAAACAAATTATCGCCGTAACGATACATTGAACTTCATTCTTTTGGTCTTTGGTGCAATCAACGACTATCTGCCATATTTTATTTACGCCTTCGATCAAATGGGGCAAATGGGCATCGGCAAAAAAATCGACGGCAGGCGGGCTTCTTTTTCACTTCAACAGGTAACGATGGAAAAAGCCGTCATCTATTCCAAAGCCGACGGCAGAATCAACATGCCGCTTGCACTGCCTGAACTGTCCATAGAACTTCTGCAACAGCCTTCAATTTTGGATAATCTTCAAATAGAGATAAAATTGGAGACGCCGCTGCGTCTAAAGTATCAGAACACTTTGCACGCTGAATTGCCGTTTCATGTTCTGACGCGAAGCATGCTTCGAAGAGCTTCTTCGCTGCTCGCCCTTTATGGCGGTGGTGAGCCGCCGCTGGATTATCGCGGCATGGTAAAGCGCGCCGAACAAGTGCGGATTATGAATTCAGACATAAAATGGTTTGACTGGAGGCGTTATTCCAACCGCCAGGAACAGGCTATGCTGATAGGAGGAATGATCGGCAGCGTCATTTACGAAGGGCAGCTCGCGGAATACATACCGTTGCTTCGTTTTTGCGAACAAGTGCACACAGGCAAGCAGACTGCGTTTGGCTTGGGGAAATTCATTGTGCGTCAATTATAAGATTTACTTCATTGTCGTTGACTTAAGCACTACACCCCCTCTTTTCTAAAGAGGGGTCAGGGAAGATTTTACAAAGCGTAACAAAAAGCCCCCCTGTATTCCCCTGTACGGAAGGGGGATTTGGAAGGTAAATTTCTTAATTCAACAACATGGAGATTTGATTAGCAAATAACAGATCATC
>DAOQVG010000012.1:0-3485 GCA_035341435.1 Smithellaceae bacterium | reverse complement strand
AGATCATCGGCTTCGCCAAAGTGAGATTATTTTATGGCCAATATACTTTTAGCCATAGCGGGTTTAAGCCCTCAGGTCATTACCGAGACGCTTTACGCCCTTCATCAGGAAGGTATTTGCATCGACGAAATACACGTCATTGCTACCCGTATCGGACACGACCGCCTTAATAACCGACTGTTCACTCCTGTTGACGGGAAGTATCAAGCCTATCTGGATGAATACCGCATCAATCCCGATTCGATAAACTTCTCCCCCCGGACAATTCATGTGCTCCGGGATGAAACGGGATATCCCGTCAACGACATTACCGGAGAAGAAGACAACGAAATTCTGCTGAAGAAGTGCCTGGAGTTGACTTACAATTTTACCCTGTCAACGGGAGATACGGTGTATTTTTCAATTGCCGGCGGCCGCAAGACTATGAGCGCCTGCCTGATGGTAGCGGCGCAGATGTATGGACGCCCGCATGACCGCATCTATCATGTGTTGGTATCACCGGAGTTTGAAGGCCACGAAGAATTCTTTTATCCGCCGGTCAAACCGGTTTTACTTCAGTTGCGCGATGCTCAGGGACAGATAATATTCAAGGAAACAAGCTATGCCAAAGTTACTCTTGTTCCCATCCCCTTCATTTCCGTACGGAAGAGCATCACTGATCAGCGCACCGGCCGGGTCAAAACGCCGACGCAACTGTTGCGTTTCCTGATCAAAGAAAAGTCGCATCCCCTGATTGTGAATTTACAGCAAGGTCAAGTCATCTATAAAAAGACGGAATTAAAAATGATGCCGTCACGTCTGGCGCTCTATGCTTTTTTCATCCGGCAAAAACTCCAATGCCGTAAACAGCGTGCCGGCTGCCGGGACTGTACGGAATGCTACCTTGATTTTCGACAGATCAGTGACGAACAGCAATCCATCACTGAACTTTATAAGCGTCTTGGCGGCGCTGCCGAAAATAAAGGCATCTGTGCATTAGAAAAAGACTCGCTACGCGCTTATGTGAGCAAAATCCGCCAAGATATTCGAAATACTTTCGGCGCTGCAGCAGCGGCGCAACTGGCCGTGGAATCGATTGGGAAACGACCGGACACGCTTTACGGTATAAAATTGGATCGGGAAAAGATGAAAATGATTGTTTAATTCATACTCTACGGCAACGTTGCCGATCTGGAAATAAGTAAAAGTACCTGGTAAAAATTAAGCAAAGAAAAACAGGGGAGGATTTTCATGGATAGTACTGTTTTAAAAGTAGCGCTGGCCGGACTGCTGCATGATATCGGAAAGTTTGCCCAAGAAGGCATGTTTGTTTCTCCAGAATTCATCAATAACCACCGGCAGCTCTATCAGCCTTATTACAACGGCCATTTTACTCACGAACATGCCCTCTATACGGCTGCTTTTATTGATCAGATAGAAAAATTATTGCCCCATCAACTTAATAAAGCTCAATGGGGGCTGGCTGACACTTTCATTAATCTGGCAGCAGGCCATCACTTGCCAACAACGCCCATGCAATGGATCATTGCAATGGCAGACAGAATCAGTAGCGGCTGGGATCGGGAAAAGTTTGAAGAATACAACAAGGCAATTGCCTTTCAAGATTATAAGAAGACGCGCCTGCTGCCTCTTTTTGAAGGATTGCTGCAAGATGGTAAAAAACAAATTAATGATTACGCTTATCGTTATCCTCTGAAAGAGATATCACCGGAAAACATCTTCCCTCTTTTGAAGACTGAGGCGGAACCGGCAAACAATGAGCAAGCCGAGCAAGAATACAACCGCCTGTTCGATGAATTCATTTACGCGCTGGAACGTCTTCTGCATAAGGAAGAAAATATTGAGCTGTGGTTTGAACACTTCGAAAGCCTTATGCTGATTTTCACATCGGCGATCCCTGCGGCAAGAGCGGGAAATGTCATACCGGACGTATCCCTTTATGATCATTCCAAGGGTACGGCGGCGCTGGCCACAGCTCTTTATGCATATCATCGTGACACCGAAAGTTTATCCGAAGAAGCAATCAGAAAATCTGCTCTAAATAAATTTCTTCTTGTAAGTGGTGATTTTTATGGCATTCAGGACTTCATCTTCAGTGACAGCGGCGAAGAGAGAAAATACCGTTCGAAGATTCTTCGCGGTCGTTCATTTGCTGTGTCTCTGCTGTGTGAACTGGCGGCAGACATGATCTGCAGGGAAATCGGCATTCCTGCGACATCCATTTTGCTCAATGTTGCTGGCAAGTTTACAATCATTGCCCCCAACACGGAAACGGCAAAAAAAGCCGTTGCCAAAGCAGACAGGCGCATCAATGAATGGCTGATCAGGAAGTCCATTGGCGTAAACGCTTTGGGGCTATCCATAATTGAAGCAGCGCCCAAAGACTTTACGTCCGGCGAATTTAATAAGTTACATGACCGCCTTTCGGAGGCAATGGTGGCAAAAAAGTATGGCAAATTTGATCCGTTCGAATACACCGGTGTAGTGGAAGGATTTCTGGATAATTTTGACAACAGTCTGAACCCGCCGATTTGTCCTTATTGTGGGAAAAGACCAACCAGCCGTGAGGCCGAGTTGCTGAAAGCGGATAAGGATGCCAAGTCCATGTGTACCATGTGTCGTGATCATATCTTTCTTGGCGAAAATATCGTCAAGAAAAGTCGTATTGCAATCACCAGTAAGGATGCCAACATCAAAGGCAACGAATCAAAACTGATTGAACCGATTTTCGGGGAATATCAGGTGGCATTCATTGACGGCGGCCTAAACAAATTGGCCAGGGAAGGCCAACTTCTTAAATACTGGGACATATCGATAAATACGGAGGGTACAGTCGCCAGAGATGTAACGGCACGGTTTATAAATGGATATGTCCCAGTATATAGCGAAGAAGACCTATATGATGATCGGGTCCTTGAAGGCAAGACAGATGAAATTAAGAAGGAGGAAATGATTGAAGCAATAAAAGAAGATCGTCCCAAAACTTTTGCACATCTGGCATGCAAGGCTATGAACGCAAGGCCGGACGGCAAACGACGTTATAAAGGTATTCAAGCTTTGGGCATACTCAAGGCGGATGTTGATCAACTGGGGATGCTGATGACCTGCGGTTTAAAGGAAAACAGTTTTACTATCTCGCGGTTGGCCACTCTGAGCCGCCAGATAAATTTCTTTTTTGCCGTTTATCTGCCCCATTTGTTGAAGACGAATCCTACTTTTCAAAACGTCTATACGGTTTTTGCCGGTGGTGATGATCTTTTCCTGATTGGACCATGGAACCGCATGCTGGAGCTGTCTGAATATTTACGAAACCGCTTTGAAGACTACGTGTGCCGTAATCCGGAAGTTCACTTCTCTGCGGGAATAAGCATTCAGAAAGACCATACACCACTTGCTAAAATGTCGGGAGATGCCGAAGCTGCATTGAAAGCAGCCAAGGAAAAGGATGACGGGCGGAACCGCATCACTGTTTTCGGCGAAACGGC
>DAOQVG010000011.1:0-15078 GCA_035341435.1 Smithellaceae bacterium | reverse complement strand
TTGACGCTCATGATCCAGCATTCCTCGTTGTCCACGTTGGAACTGCCGTAATGACCGATCGACTCGCAGCGGTTAACCAGTTCGCCCTTGTCATTTTTCACCACAAAATCCTTATCGCGTGTATCCTTGATCAGTCGGGCAATCCGGGAAAGCGCAAAGTCCCAGTCTTTTTCCTCCCATTCCGTTCCATAAGGCTTGCGATAAAGCACCTTGGTCAGACGATGCTTGTTCGCCTCTGTAAGATCGAAGAAACCGGCGCCCTTGGCGCAAAGCGATCCCTCATTAATGGGATGATCGGCGTCGCCTTCGATGTTAAAAATTTTACCTGTTGCTTTATCGACACTGCAGACAAGACCGCAGCCGACGGAACAGTAACAACAGATCGTCGTCACCTGCCTGGCAACCTTGATGCGGTCCATCTTATTCAGTTCGGCCGCATATGCCTGCGCCGGATTCAGGTTGAGTCCCAGACTGGACAAGGCAACCCCGCCTCCGATGGCGCCGGTCATGGTTAAAAAACCTCTTCTCGTAATTTGCATAAAAAGCCCTCCCGATACCTACGTCAAAAATGATTTATGTCAAAAACGACACAAACTTACCGATATTCCCAGAAAAGTCAATATGTTATATAAAGCATAAAAAATTATGCCCGCATTTACAGATTAATTTTATTGACATTTCATGACCATCATCCTTATAAATAAAGCCACAAGACCACGGGGGGACTGTGAACGATGGAAATCAAGTACAAAATCTGGATTGAAAAAGACGGAAAAGTGGTTTTCGGCAAGGGACGGGACGATATCCTCAAGGCCATTGACGAGCAGCGCAGTCTCAATGCCGCGGCAAAAAAACTGGAAATGTCCTACCGGGCGGCCTGGGGAAGATTAAAGGCATCCCAGGAAAGGATGGGAATGAGGCTGGTGGATATCAGTGTACACGATAAGGCAATGCAATTGACGCCGCAGGCGAGGGCAATTATAGCTCGCTTTGAAAAACTCGAAAAAGACGTCGAGGAACTTCTGCATGTAGCTGATCAGGATTTTAAAAAATTAATCCTTAAATGAGGGGAATTTTTTGTATTATTTTTTTACAGGAACATAACTTCAACACTCTCGCCTTTTTTAATCTCCAGCACCCCGATCGGAAAAGAAATGATCCCATCCGCAAAGCATAAGGCGCTTATGTGCGCGGAGCTATGAAATTCTACCGG
Organism: Smithellaceae bacterium; assembly: GCA_035341435.1. Taxonomy (GTDB): domain Bacteria; phylum Desulfobacterota; class Syntrophia; order Syntrophales; family Smithellaceae; genus MVRV01. The sequence continues at coordinate 13,865 of DAOQVG010000011.1, read as the reverse complement.
GATCACTCTACTTTTTTCAATTTTGACCGGAACAAAGGCCTGACGATCGCCTGTTTTGCGCTTAAAGTCCTCTCCCGTGGGAAGGGAAAGAATTTTGGGCCTGTAGTCATGACCCATTAATTTATAGATAAACGGTTTGGCCATGATTTCAAAGGGAAGGAAAGTGGAAACCGGGTTCCCCGGAAAGGCGAATATTGCGGTTTTATTTTTTATTCCGAATGTAAACGGTTTTCCGGGCTGCATCGCCACTCTGTTAAACAAGATTTTGACTCCGTTGGCTTTCAACACTTCCGGAACAAGATCGTAATCGCCCATGGATACCCCGCCGGAAAGAAGAACTACGTCGCTTTTCTGCAACGCTTTTTGTATCAACAGATTCAACAAATCCTCCGTATCGGTCGCGATGCCGAGATATTCGGGTTCGATAGACATCCTTTGCACCTGCCCGATCAGTTGATAACTGTTGCTGTTGCGGATGCTGCCTGCCGGCAGGGGATCACCCGGCTCCTTAAGTTCGCTGCCCGTTGTAACAATGCTGATCACCGGTTTTCTATATACTGAAACATTGCGAATTCCGGCATTGGCCAGCACGGCAATATGCTGGGGTAAAATTAATGCCCCGCGACGAAGAACAACTTCCCCGCGTTTGATATCCTCGCCCTGGTAGCAGATATAATCGAAAATATCCGAATCCGTCACCCTGACTTTGTTTTCCGCTGTTATCCGGGTACTTTCCACTTTGACCACGCAGTCGGCGCCCTGCGGAACAATTGCACCGGTCATTATTTTTGCGCATTCATTTTTCTGAACAGTTTTCTGCGGGCTGCATCCGGCGGGAATAGTTTCCACGACGGCGAGCTCTGCGGCCAAGTCCGCCCTGCGGCAGGCATAGCCGTCCATAGCCGCTCGATTGAAAGGAGGCATATCCGTATCCGAGTGGACGTCACAGGCCAGCACCCGATTCAGAGCATGATTGAGCTTTACGGACTCCGTCTCCAGTGTAAAAGTGGAGTCCATGATTATTTCATATGCTTTTTCAAAAGGAATCATTGTTTGATGTAATTTTGATAATCTTCCATAGTATTGAGGTTTCTGTACCACTTCCCTTCATCCGGCAACGGCACATACTTTACATCTGCCGAGTCGAACAAAAGCCTGATTTTTCTGCGGTCTGCATCCAGCAATTCTTTTATATGACCGGCAACAGACTTTTTATATACCGCAAATAAAGGCTCCAGCCGGCCGTCACTCCAGACGGGAACAACTATCTGATGCTCTTCAGCTTCCTGCAGCAGTTTCCTGACATATTGTATATCCAGATCCGGGATGTCGCAGGCAACCACAAAATTGATTTCATGCCGGGAACGCAACAGCGCCGAGTAAATTCCCATTAACGGCCCTTTGCCGGCTTCCAGATCAGGAACCACCGGCAAATGCAGAAACCGGTACTTCTCCATATCGTTGGCGCTGATAATTATTTCCGGGAAATGCCCTTCCAGCTGAGCTGCAATTTTGCTTATCAGAGGAATGTCATTTGTGGAAAGGAGGCTTTTATCCCGCCCCATCCGGCTGCTTTTTCCACCGGCAAGAATTATCGCTGTTGCCTTAAAAAACATGAACCTGTTCCTCCGGGCTGGAAGTACAGCCCGGTTTTCTGATCTTATTCCATTTCCAAATCAAGCGCTACCTTTGTTGGCGTCGTCGTCGGCTTCCTCAACGTATGTATAATACGCCTCGTCGCCCCCTCCTAGCCGCCGCGGTATCATCTATGATTTGGAAATGGAATTATTTGAGCTTTTCCAGTTCCCGGACAAGGTCTTCCAGCAGCGGACGCTGATTAATATTATGAACGTCTATGTAGCGGACAATTCCTTTTTTATCAATCACAAACAGCGCTCTTTCCGCAACTCCGTCGGAACGCAGCACACCAAATTTTGCCGCCGCCGCTCCATGAGGCCAGAAATCGGAGAGGACATCAAACCACAGCTTTCCCATCTGGTTCGTCCAGGAAAAAAGAGTGGGAATGTTGTCCACTGTGATTCCCAGCAAAACAGCGTCGTTGTCGGCAAAGACATCCTGTATAATATTATAGCCGGGCCACTGATCGGAACAAACCGGCGTCCAGGCCGCGGGCACAAAAGAAATTACCACATTTTTCTTGCCGCGAAAATCGCGCAGGGAGACATTTTTACCGCTGACGGCCGGCAGTGTAAAATCAGGTGCCGTATCGCCGACTTTTACCTTTAACATACTGTCCACCGGCTTCATTTCACCGGGATTGTAAACATTGTTCTTAAATGCATCGGATGCGGCATATGCGCTACAGGCAAAAAAACATAAAACAAAAATTAATCCCACAATGTTTTTCTTCATCGCAGCCTCCTATTTTATTGATGCCGATTTTACCAGTTGCGCCAGAAACGTATCATTATTCTCCAGCGCGCCCAGACGGGAATAAATAACCTCAGTGCGGCCGCTGGGAACTATCTTTACCGCAATAAAGTACGGCGTCCGCACCTCGCCCAGGATTTTATGGACCGTGAAACTTTCGTCGGGTATAAGAGGAAAAGGCACTTTATATTTTTTCTTGTAAGTTTCAACTTCGAACGGCGTATTGCCGGCTCCGATACCGATCATTTTTATTTTGTTTTTCAGCGCCGGATTATTCTCGATCAAACCGTAGAGACGATTAACATTAGGAGCATCGGCCTGGCAGTGGGGACAATACATGCTGAATATTTGAATTATCACGACTTTCGCCTTTATCCGGTTAACCTGAAATTTTTTACCGAAAAAAGACAGCCCCAGATACTGCGAATCGGCAGAATTATTCGGCTTGAGTAATTCCATTTCCGGCAGGGGATCGCCAACTTTGGGGGGAACATTTTGCGCGGCGCCCGCGGCCGCCGCCAGACAAAGAAACAAGATCACCGCCACTAATCCTGATATTTTTCCAGCCATAAAATCCTCCTCTCTAACATGATTTAAACATTTATGTTAAGGATAACATTACTTATGCGAAAAATCCATTGCTTATCGGTTAATTCAATTTCCATAGATTTTCGTTCGTCTTCAAATTATCGATGTGTTTGGCAATAGTTGTATTTTAATGTTTTTCAAAAAAATATGTCGTAATTCAAGATAATCTTCTTGAACTTTGATACTAAATTGTTTACCCATTTATTATTCGTTGTATTGCAGAAAGGGCAATATCCGCTGATTTGATGAGTCATTCAAGATATTGTCGAATATTTTAATCAACAAATATTTTTCTATTCAAGCTGGGAAAGGAGTTCTAAAATGAAATTATTTGTTCAGAGAAGCCTGGTGTTGTTTTTGTTGCTGTGGTCGAGCGTTGCGCTTGCCGCCAACGGTGATAAATTTGTGCTTTTATCCAGCACAATCGGCCCTATTGATTCAGGCATTGTGAGCGTTCTGGAAGATCAGTTCGAAAAAGAGACCGGCATCCGTGTGCGCCACGTTGGCGCGGGAACAGGGGCCGCTCTGAAGATCGCCACTAAAGGTCAGATCGACCTGGTCATGGTTCACGCCAAATCACTGGAAGAGAAGTTCATCGCCGATGGTTTTGGAACAGAGAGAATTCCGCTTATGTACAACGATTTTGTGATTGTCGGCCCCGCTTCCGACCCGGCGGCAATTAAAGGAGAAAGGTCGGCCACGGCAACATTGAAAAAAATTATGGGCAAGGGTGTGAAATTCGTCAGCCGCGGCGACAAATCAGGAACGCATGTGGCGGAGATGGATCTGTGGCAAAAGGCCGGCATCAAACCTCAGGGCGCATGGTATATGATCTACGAAAAAGGTTCGGAAGGCAATGTCGCGACGCTGAAATATGCGGATCAGCAGGAAGCCTATACTTTCATTGATAGAGCAACTTATCTGTCGCTGAAAGATCAAATCAAACTGCACATACTGGTCGAAGGCGATGAAGCGCTTTTGAATTTTATATCCCTGATCCCGGTCAATCCGGCCAAATTCCCGAATGTAAACAACAAGGATGCAATGACTTTCGTAAAATGGTTGACCTCTCCCGCAAAAGGGCAGCTGATCATCCGCGATTTCGGCAAAGATAAGTACGGTTCGGCGCTTTTCTTCCCTAATTCAAGAGAATGGCAAAAAACAAAAAAGCAATAAAATATAAGGAGGATAGTCATGAAAAAGTTCATAAACAGTAGAGTAATACTGACGTTGACGGCGGCTGCATTGCTGCTGGTGATGGGAACGGCAAACGTTTTCGCCGCGAAGCACATCCCGAAACAGAAAAATATCATCCTGGCGACAACCACCAGCACCCAGGATACAGGTCTGCTCGATGTTTTGATTCCCATCTTCGAAAAAAATACGGGCTACTTTGTCAAGACAATCGCCGTAGGCTCGGGACAGGCCATGGCCATGGGGCAAAAAGGCGAAGCCGATGTGCTGCTGGTCCATTCACCGGATGCGGAAAAGAAATTCATGAGCGAAGGCAACGGCGTCAACCGCCGTTTAGTCATGCATAATGACTTTATCATCGTCGGACCGGGCTCAGATCCGGCTAAAATCAAAGGCATAAAATCAGCGGCCGAGGCACTCAAACAGATCGCCAAAGCCAATGCGTTATTTGTATCCCGCGGAGACAATTCGGGAACACACGCCAAAGAAAAAACGTTATGGAAGAAAACCCAGATCAACGCTGAAGGGGGAAAATGGTATCAGCAGACAGGCCTGGGCATGGGACAGACATTGAATGTGGCGGCGGAGAAAAAAGGCTACACCCTCACCGACCGTGGCACCTACCTGGCGCTCAAGAAAAATCTGGGCCTGGATATTCTGGTGGAAGGGGACGCGGCGCTTCTCAATATCTATCATGTCATCGAAGTTAACGCCGTCAAATGGCCCAAAGTCAATATTAACGGGGCAAAGGCGTTTGCCGATTTCATGGTATCCAAACGTACCCAGAACATTATTAAAACCTTTGGCGTAGAAAAGTATGGTTCGCCGCTGTTTTTCCCGGATGCAGGGAAGAAAGTGGAAGACTTAGGCAAATAAGAATACCAAGCAGCATTCTTCGCCTAACTTTGTTGGCTGCGTCGTCGGCTTCCTCAACGTATCAGTAATACGCCTGCGGAGCCTCCTCCTTGCCGTCGCGTTATGCTTTGAATGCTGCTTGCTATCAGATCAGAGGTACATTAAGTGGAATTAGTTGTTCAGGGAATCATTAAAGCCTTTGAGCTGCTCATTAGTTTCGATCCCGAGGTAATGGGTATAACGTGGCTGTCCTTGAAAATTTCGGGGACAGCCACGTTTATCAGTCTTTTCATCGGCGTTTCCACAGGAACAATAGTCGCGCTGACCAGTTTCCCCGGAAGGAAACTGGTCGTCACTTTAATCAATACGGGTATGGGTCTGCCGCCGGTCGTCGTCGGTTTGTTTGTAACAATTCTCATCTGGCGCAATGGCCCTCTCGGATTTCTGGATATTCTTTACACCCCTTACGCCATGATTATCGCCCAGGCAATCATCGCTACGCCGATTGTCATGGGCATATCGCTGGCCGCCATTCAGAATCTGCCGCCCAATCTGCGCCTGCAGATTCTTTCGCTCGGAGCGAGCCGCCTGCAGATGGTATGGATACTGGTCAAAGAGTCAAAACTTCCTTTGCTGGCGGCCGTCATGGCCGGCTTCGGTGGCGTCATCTCCGAAGTGGGCGCATCCATCATGGTCGGCGGTAACATCAAAGGATATTCCCGCGTCCTGACCACGGCAACCGTTATGGAAACGGGAAAAGGAAATTTTGACATTGCCATTGCTCTGGGAATCATCCTCCTGCTTTTGGCGTTTATGGTTAACCTCTTCCTGACCCACGTACAGCAAAGGCAGCAGCAGCGATGAATCCGATTCTAACCATCCAAAATTTAACCCTGCGGCGCGGCGGCATCACCGTTCTGGATGTAAGCGAAATAAATGTTGAGGAAGGCCGTGTTCTCGCACTGATCGGTCCCAACGGCGCGGGAAAATCCACCCTTCTTTTAACAATGGCGGGTTTGTTGAAACCGGAGCGGGGAACAATTTATTATAAAGGATCACCTGTGGATACCAATGCCCGGCGCGCCCAGATGCGCCGCAGCATATCCGTTGTTTTTCAGGAACCGCTGCTGATCAATACTTCGGTCTACAATAATATAGCTCTGGGATTAAAATTCCGTCATTTCAGCAAAGATGAAATTAAAAAGAATGTTGATGCGGCCCTGGATTATTTCGGCATCAGCTTTCTCGCGAAGCGATCGGCGAGAACTCTTTCGGGCGGTGAAGCCAGAAGAGTTTCACTGGCGCGGGCCTTTGCCTTAAAGCCGGAATTGATATTAATGGATGAGGCTTTTAGCTCGCTTGACCCGCCCACGCGGGAAACACTCATTGACGATCTGAGGCACATTCTCGGGGAAACGAAGATCACCGCCGTGCTGGCCCTGCATGATCGTGAAGAAACCCTGCGCCTGGCGCAGGATGTAGCCGTCATGGTCGATGGAAAAATTATCCAGTCGGGAGCGACAACCCGGATATTCAGCCATCCGGAGTCGGAATTTGTGGCGAATTTTGTCGGCACGGAAACAATTGTCCCGGGAGTTGTAAAAGCCAATAGAGCCGGGCATCTGGAAATATCCATCAACGGAATAACAATCGAAGCTGTAGGTGATTTTTCCGTGGGGGATAAAGTCTATTGCTGTTTGAGACCGGAAATCATCACCCTGTCTCCGGTTACCCCGGAACTTTCCAGCGCCCGTAACGTCCTGAAAGCAAAAGTACTCAAAATTGTCCGCCAGGCATATCTGTATAAGGTGTTCTTAGACTGCGGTTTCCCTTTAGTCGCCTATTTAACCATTCCCTCCTGTGAAGATCTGGGCATGTGCGAGCAATCTTTCTTTGCCGTATCCTTTAAAGCCACGGCGGTGCATCTAATTCGGCGATAAAATAAACATTGTTTTCCGCATTTTATTTTGTTATTTTTTATTGAAATAATTATACTTTTCAAGAGGTGCAGTTATGTCAGGGAAAAAACTGGAATCTTTTGCCGGCAAGCATGCCGGGAAAGACGTGAAAATTGACGAACAGATTGCCGCCGCCATTCAGGAAAAAGCGGTCAACGGGGAAATATCCTGCCATAATATTATGAGTATCGCCCGAAAGCTGAATAAAGAAATCGCTGTTGTCGGCGTAAATGTCGATCTGGCGGAGCTGCATATCAACAAGTGCCAACTGGGGCTTTTCGGCTACAGGCCGGAAACACGCATCGTCAAGGCGGCGTCTTCTGTAGCGTCGGAGCTGGAAGAATTAATCCGGAAATCTCTGAAGGACGGCTGCCTTCCCTGCATCAGCGCCTGGGAAATCGCCGACACAAGGAAAATACCGCGGATGGATGTAGCCTCCGCCTGCGAAAAGCTGGGCATCAAAATCAAACCATGTCAAATCGGCGCTTTTTGAAAAACGGCCTGGCTATTTAGCAGCGATCAGGCCTTACACTTTGAATTTTTTAATATTTCTTGACAGAGCGTAAAGTTTGTAGTTATTTATTTGCAGTTTTTTTATTACCGGTAGGCACTAATTACGCATGCTGAAAGGGGATGAAAATGAAGACAAACGAGGGAAAGACGGCAACTGCTGCAAAAAAGACAGTAACCAAGAAACAGGCTAAGACCGCCGTGCAGCCAAAAGCAGGACGGAGCGGTAAAAAGGAAGTCAACACAGAAGAACAACCGAAAACCAAAGGACTGGTAATTGTCATCACCGGAGACGGCAAGGGCAAAACGACATCCGCTTTCGGCCAGGCTCTGCGCGCCGTTGGTCAGGGTTATAATGTTCTCATCGTACAGTTTATGAAGGGAAGAAAGTACGGTGAATTTAAGGCAGCAAAAGAATATCTGCCCAATTTAACGGTCAAACTGGTCGGGCTGGACAGTTTTGTTATGCGCGACAATCCCGCCCCCATCGACGTTGAAATGGCGCAGAAGGGATTTGATTTTGTCAAAAAGGCTATCAAATCAGGCAAGTATAACATGATCATTATGGATGAGTTGAATGTAGCAATGGATTTCAAGCTTGTGGACACCAAGGAAGTCATCGAAATGATCGAAAACAGGCCTCTCGGTGTTGACCTGATCATGACCGGACGCAATGCACCGGCGGAAATAATAGCCATCGCCGACACCGTCAGTGAAGTCAAAGAAATTAAACATCACTATGCAGCGGGAATAAAAGACCGCGCGGGAATTGAATTTTGATGATATAAGACTGAAATGATATTGACATAAAAAAAACCCGTTTTTTTCGAAAACGGGTTTTTTTATGCTTTAGTAAATGATGATGAAACCGTAAAAAGTCGAAAAACCGTCATACCGACGAAAACCGATATCCAGAACATGCTGAATTAACTGGATTCCGGATCAAGTCCGGAATGACAAAAAAGGGTAAAAGCGACTTTTTACGAGACCGTCAATGATGAGAGATGAAGCGCAACGCAACATCCGGCCTTTTTACGAGGTCGTCTCATACTTTTTCTCCGCCGCCTCCACCGTTTGTGCAATGAGCGTGGCGATGGTCATCGGCCCGACACCGCCGGGAACAGGGGTATAAGCAGCACACTTGTTTACCACGGCGGAAAGTTCAATGTCGCCTATGCCGCCCGGATGATAGCCTGCATCCACCACGACAGCCCCTTCTTTTATCCATGCGCCCTTGATAAACTCCGGTTTACCCACTGCACCGACAACAATATCAGCCAGGCCGACTATTTCGCTCAACTGTTGGGTTTTGGAATGGCAAATCGTCACCGTGGCGTGGGCATTGAGCAGCATCAGAGCAACTGGTTTGCCCAGAATCGGGCTGCGTCCCACTACAACGGCGTGTTTGCCTGCTACGGGAATTTGGTAGTACTGGAGAAGCCGCATAATGCCGGCCGGCGTCGCCGAACCATAGGCCGGTTCGCCCATCGCCATCTTGCCGAATCCCAGAACCGTTACACCATCAACATCCTTTTCCACACTTATTCTGTCAAAACAGCGCCGCTCGTCTATCTGTGCGGGGACGGGGTGCTGCAATAAAATTCCCTGTACGGCAGGATTTTCGTTGAGCTTGTCAATTTCCGAAAGCAGTTCATCGGTAGTTGTCGTCTGCGGCAGGACTACTTTCAAAGACTCCATGCCCACGCGCTGGCAGGCGTTGCCTTTCATTCGGACGTATGTCGCCGACGCCGGATCTTCTCCGACAAGAATAGTCGCCAGTATCGGCGTCTCCCCTTGAGATTTCTCCTTAATTGTCTTTACACGCAGCGCCAGCTCTCCTTCTATCTTTTGTGCCAGCGTCTTACCATCCAGTACTATTGCAGCCATTATCTTTTTTACCTTTCAATTTCTTATTCATACTATTTTTTTCATATCACGATTGCCATTACATGTCCTCCGCCGGCGGGGCACATCATGCGTACAATGTCAGCAACGCTTTTCTTTACGACACAATCTCAAAAGAACAAGGGGTTGCAACCCCTTGTTCAAATTGGGCAGGCGCCCCGAAATCGACGAAAGCGGTGATGTTTATACCGTTCAGGCACGAAGCTTTTGGAGCACCTCTTCATATTCCTTCTTGAGGAAAGGCGGTTTGGAAGGGCCTAGCGCTTTTTGGAGAATTTCCCGAGTCTGCGAGGGATCCATCTCCGCAAGGGCCTTAACAGCCAGAAGCTCCCTCAACGTGCGCCCTGGAAAGAGGCGGGTAACCTTTTTTTCCGCCGGGTCAAAGGATTGGATATAGTTCCGGTCAATGAGCTTCCGGTAGACGTTTATGCTCACGGCAATTTCATCCGCGGCATTGTCCATAACGTGCAGGCCGTTATTGAGAGGAAGAACAAATGTCGTCTCTGCCGGACCGAGAACTTCATTGGACTCTTCCTGAAGTTCACAAAATTCTTCCTTTGTGCCGTCGTCGAGCCGTTTATATTTCTTTTCCCGCATTTTTCCGAAGAGCGTTCCGACAACCCCCCAGCCGTTATGATCGTGGATGATATCCTTCTGCCCCGCTTCCCAGATGTAGGCCAGAACAATAAAACTTTTATCGGGGCTGCGGTAAATGGTGTATTCGTTTGACCAGATACCGGCTCGCTCGATGCCGGCAGAAGCTTCATGGGAAATAATTCGTTCCAGATAACTGCAAAACCAGTCCGGCTGAGAAGTAAGTTCCGCCACCAGTTGTCGTCCGCGTTCTACGCTGCCGACGATGGTTTTCTCTTCGGAAAGCATCTTCTGGTATTCGCCACAGAATTTTTCAAACCTGTCCATTTGTTCCTCCCTTGTCATTCCCACCCGATCTGGGCTTATGGGCAACGCCATACCTCCGTATATGAGACCACGATTGATATGCAGGATCTTCCGGATTTGTCTCCAACTTTTCCTTTTCCTCAACATATTTCTTGCGGATGTTCTTACTTTTATATAGCTGCCGGTCTTTTCCTACAGGACAAACCTTGGTGCAGATTCCGCAGGGATTGGCGCGGTTTGCCACCAATTCTTCGTGCATTTTCAGGCAGGCCGTCTTGTCGTAGTCCCCGATGATCTGATCCTCCCGATCTTTGATGGCGCTCTTGGGACACAATGACGCGCAAAGTCCGCATTTAATGCAGAGTTCTTTAGGTTGCAGCGCGTCGGCGGGTATATCCGCTGCTGTAAAAACAGAGGCAAAACGGACTCGGGGACCAAATTCAGGGGTGAGCAGGCAATGGCTCACCCCGATAGTTCCCAGTCCCGCATATTTTGCCGCCGGCACATGACCGACAGCAGCTATGTTTGCTTCCTTCAGAGCTCTCATGGATGTGTAGGTATCTCGGGTAAAAGGAAGCGAAGCGTATCCCATCCGGTTTAAATGACGGGTCAGTTCCATGACCAGATTGTCGAGCTGGCGGTTCGTGGTGTCGTATACTTCTTTATGCAGGGCCGAAGGCGTGGTCTCCACAACAGGCAGCGGCATGGACATCCCGAAAACAATGACGGTGCGGGCCTGCGGGAATATTGCCCGGGGACGAAAAGCCGGCGGAACCTCTCCAAATTCATCCCATCTTTCCACGGGGGCAAACCCCACGATATCGGCATCTTTTTGTTTGCAAAACCGGATAATGTCATCCTTGAGCTCCCGGCCTTCCAGAGATGTGGTCATCTTCGCGTCTCCTTTAAAAAGAATTTTCCGCACCTGCCGCACTACTTTAAATTTATGCGTCCTTCACTGGAGAAAGGAAGCTGACGGCTTCCCAGCACCGTTTTAACAACAACCTTCCCTGTTATTTTATAAGGCAGGTTTCCTTCTGTTAAAATAGACTTCAGGCTGCCGCTTAAGTCTATAAATTTGGCCGCGACGGGCGCTTGAACCCGCGTTGTCGCCGCAGAAGAAACGAGCAGTTCCTTTTCCAGACACCCGTTGCCGATTTCTTCATTTTTGAGATAAACGGTGTATTCAAAAGATTTAAAGGTCAGGTCAAATCTGTTCGGATTATGCACGTCAAGATCAAGAATAATATTCACATCGGTCAATGACAGCGGTCGCAGAGAAACGCCGCGCAGAACAAAAGACGGCTTCTCCATCACCCAGCTAAGGCAAGAGGCCAGAAAGATAGCAATGAAAAACAAGAATGATACCTTGCAGGCTATCCCCGCTTTTTTGGCGAGCACTTTTTTCATCTTTTTGAAACCTCTATTTCATCTGTTACGGTTAAGCAGGAGCGGCGGTAAATGTCCCGCTGCTCCTGTTTACTAATCTTTAACTAATTTTTATCCAAATCTGCAAAAATATTTCCGGGGACGATTGGTGAACTGCTGGCTTTGATAATCGCAGTCGCCGTATGTTCCCGGCAGCTTAGAACTTGTATAATTCCATTCGGCTCCGGCTGCTCACCCTCGACCGCGATGGTCCGGAACATATCTCCTGCTGCGATGCCGTCCCTGCATCCCTTGTCGAGGTAAATGATATCCAGCAGAGACTGGTAAGGGCAGTCTTTGCCGGCGGCTATGATCATGCCGTTGATATTCGGGCGGCGGAATTGCCCCGTAGTTCGCGGGATCTCCATTGCGTAGTAGGGTACAAGAAGCTCGCCTTTCTCAATTTCCCTGAAACATTTGGTAATCAAAGCCTTCGTTTCGCCGTCTTTAGCTTTCACAATTTCGGCAATGCCGTTGATCGACAGAACATACCCTATTTTCGCCCCGGTAACGGGATGCTTCAAAAGTTTTGAAGTTTTTACTACGTAAAATTTATCCCTGATCGCGACGGACTGATCAAAGTCAGCATAAATAATATCCCCGGTGCCAAAGAAGGACTGAGCGGAAGGAGATGCGCTGATTTTTCCGCCCTGGGGAATCGAATCAGCGATATAACCCGCCGCCATGAACGTGTTTTCATCAACGAGCGGTTGTTTTTTAAGGGACTTCGCTTTTTTCCCCGAATCACCTATCACAGGCTCCTGGTATGCAGCGAAGTCTTGCCGCCCGGCTTCTTTTGTTAACTTTTCCTTTTTTATCAGATAAAGAGGAATCCTGATTACCTGGTTGGGATAGATCTTGTCAGGATTTTTTATCCAGGTATTTTCTTTCCAGATTTTGGGCCAAAGGAAAGCATTTTTCAACTCCGCGTCAGCGATGTCCCAAAGGGTATCGCCCTTTGTTACTTTATGCTCTTTCATTTCCCGGGTCTGCGCAAAGACAACCGAAGTGCAAAGCAGAAAAACTATGAATGCAAATTTTATTATTCTGGTTTTCGACATGCTCGTTCTCCTTCATTTTTTGTCGCGGCTGAAAATAACCCAGATGATCGTCACTGTCAAGAATATTGATAATTAATGAGAATTACCTGTTTCACCGTATGGAGGAATAAGGAAGGCCATTCCATTTTTCTGGAATTGTCAAGCCGCAAGTACAACTATAACTTGCTTTTAGGACCCGATTAAAGATAATAATTTTGCACAGGCATTACGGAAAACCTGAAATGCAGGGAGACAGGTCATGAAGGACGTTCTAAAAAATCGCGCCCGACGCATCGAAGAACTGCTGATTAAAGAAAAAACGGCGTGCATAGTGGCGACAAAAGACGAAGAAGGCATCCATTGGAACGGCAACATCTACCCCGATGAAGCCGCGCTGGAAGAAGCGATGTATTTAACGGCCTGCGATTATGATAACAAACCACTGGTGATTATCTCCAGCATTAAGCCTTCCGGGAAAAACGGCAAGAGTCTGTGTTGAAAAAAGAATATAAATAATATGGACATAGACTGGCAGGGGCATAAAGCACCGACAGTGTAATTAGCCGCAGTCTAACGCTCCTCAAGATAATGCGAGATCGGCTTTGGTGTATCGATAAAGAAACCCTGAACACCGTCAATGTTTATTTCTCTGAGGAGTTTATATTGCAACTCTGTTTCGATACCTACCGCTATGACTGCCACGTCGACACTGTGGGCGATGGTGCATAGTGATGCGATAAAAAATCGCGTGTCACTTTCAGCGTCCTTGATTTCTTCCGTATATGCTCTGTTGATCTTTACATATTTGGGCTGCAGAGAGTGCAGATAGGCAAAGTTCGACAATCCCCGACCGAAATGATCTATCGCTATATCATGGCCATGATCTTTAACGAACATTTGAAATTCCCTGATCAGGGGTAAATTGTGGATAGCTGCAAATTCAGGGAATTCGAATATAATCCCCGGCACGGATGAAGAAGATTTTTTTAAGGTATCATGGATCCATTCCATGAAGCCGGAGTCAGAAAGAGATGCCGGAGAAATATTAACCGCAACCTGGTCGATATTCAGTTGACAGCGATCCAGCTTAAGAACC
>DAOQVG010000010.1:0-16079 GCA_035341435.1 Smithellaceae bacterium | reverse complement strand
CAGACGTCTTAGTGACCTGTTTGAGACAGGAGGAACAACGTGGTCAACATAGCACAAATAAATGATGACTATGTGCCCGTTGAGGCACTGATAGTCTATCAAAAAACCGGCGGCGATAGGGTCTTTGAAAGCACGCTGCCGAAATTTTTCATAACAGAACATGCCGTCTTCGAGGACGGCACATTAGGGGAAGGTTCCCCATTAACCGAGCAGTTCGTGGGGGCTCTTGCAAGGGGCTTATTCCCGCTCGATTACATACACGAGCGGGTCATTGCCCAATCTCCCGCAATTACGATATGGTGGAAACCCGCCTCCACCGCCAGAGTAGCATTTTCAAGGGACACTGGAGTCACCGGCGGGGGCAAATATCCGCTTCCCCCGATGGTATTTAAACTCACCGGCGGAAAATTATATAACTGGGCGTTGAAAGATAACGTCCGGCCAGACAAAACAACAAAACTGTACCGGTCGCCGTTTTTCAACATCTACGACAATGGCAAGTGCTGTATGGGAAACGTGAAGGTTCCCGATGCACTTGACATAGTAAAGTGGGAAGCAACGTTCATTGGTGGAAAATGTACAAACGAGCTTCCTCCTTATTTCAGGAAAGGCACCCCGAAAGATGTTTGGAACCAGATCAGGGGTAAGGATATCTTTCCGGTAGAGATCCTTGCTGAGACAGGCTTGACCGTTAACAACATAATCATGGAGTAGATGAAATGAACAGATTAGACCAAATAATTCAAAAACATATGCCGGTGGTAATTGTGCCGACATATGGAGAACTCGACATCCTTGAAACAGGGAAAACAAGGTTTTTGATGGGTAAAGACGGTCTTTACCTTGAAACAAAACAGCCCTGGGGTTCGCTGACGAGGAAGCTGTGGGAAGCGCCTCGATACCTCCCGTACGGGTGGGTTTTAGAGGAAGATGGCTTTGCTGAGGTGCTCGCCGAGGCAACGGACGTTATAAAAGACACGGTAGTCCCTTTAGCGGCAAAATACGCACGCGAGGGAAAGGAATACGCCGGGTTTATTGCCTGGCATCCTTCAGGGTACGAGTACGTACCCGTTGATTTTACCTCCACGTTAACCAATGTGATGTACAAAGCGCCGATGACAAGCAACGGCGCACACATCGCAATTGACATCCATAGTCACGGTGAGATAAGGCCATTTTTCTCACAGACAGATGACGCCGACGATGCTGGCGGTGTCAAAATATGCGTCGTGCTTGGCAATTATCGCCGAAGCAACGGCTCAGACATATTTGATGCGGCCGTCCGGTACTCGGTGGAGGGGTTCCGTTTTTATCATGGGCCTCTCGAAAAAAACGAGGAGGAGGATGGTGATGAAGCATAAACATTATCTTCCGGGGAGCTTTGTGGATTCCTCGGATAAACACATCCTGCTGGTGGGTGTCGGTGGAACGGGCAGCCAAATATTAACCGACTTGGCCCGTATGAACCAGACGCTTATTCAGATTGGACATCGGGGTTTCAGCGTTGATGTGGTCGATCCCGATGTTGTCTCGGAAACAAACGTCGGACGTCAGTTGTATTCAATGTCCGATGTAGGCCACTATAAGTCGCCCGTGCTGACAACGCGGCTGAACATGTTTTTCGGTACGGCATGGCGGGCGTATGTACAAACAATAAAACGGCAGACCAGTCTGCCGGCATCAAAATACATTTTGATAATAACAGCCGTGGATAACGTAGCTGCTCGTCTCGTTGTTGCAGATAAAATTGAGGCGGCAGGCATCCCGTATTGGCTCGACACGGGAAACATGGCAAAAACGGGTAATGTGATACTTGGCTCGGCAAAGCACCTCTTTTCACGACAACCATGGAAGAAGTGCGTTGAACGCCTGCCGAACGCCGTCGAACTTTACGGCGATGTGCTGAAAAGCGCTGCAAATGAAGCGATACAGCCTCCAAGCTGTTCGATGGAGGCCTCGCTTTTGAAGCAGGATTTGTTTATCAACAAAGCTGTATCCACTTTTGCGATGCAGATCCTTTGGAACTGTTTTAGTAGAGGTTATATAGAACAACACGGTGCTTTCATCAACCTCGATACAATGACTGTTCGGCCCCTCGATGTAGACCCGGACAAATGGAAGGCGATGGGGTGGCAGCAACAAAAAGTCCGAAGAAAAAAATACAATTAAATGGGATGGTGCAATATGAAAAAATCAGAGGCGTGGTATGCCTTGTTCCCTCTGGACGTCTACGCTCTTGGCCCGTTCAGATTCACAAAAGAGAAATCTGAACATGAGTTCAGGGAATATCTGCGAGAATGGGAAGGTGTGAAAAGGCTCCCAAAGGGGGTCGAGGTGTGGCCAACAAGGTAGTATATATGGCGGTCCTTCGGGGCCGCCTTTTTTATTTTTACCCCCTGGAATTAATACATATGTAAGCAATAAATCTGTAGGTCAAACGAATACACTTAATCGCCACAGGTCTTTCTCTAAAGGCTAACGGACAATTTCTATATCAAAATAATAAAAATAAAGGAGGGCAAAGCATGTTCAACAAGTATTTTCCCGTTCTGCTTACGGGGATAGCGATAACTGGAGTTGTCGCAAACATTTACAAGCTCCCGGTGTGTTTCTACCTATGGAGCGTGTCTAATATTTCGTGGGCGGCGTTGAACTTTGCGTCGTACCGCAAGCACAAAGAACACAGGTCTCTATGGCAAGGCATTTTATTCAGCATCTATTTTTGCCTCGCCGTATGGGGCCTGCTGTCCTGGTAAAGGAGGAAAAACATGGCGTTATATTTCGTTTACAGAAGTTTAGAAGAAATGGACGCTGATATGCCATTTCTAAAAACTTCTTCAGAGGGGGCCGCCGAGGCCGCATGGGAAGTACTGCATCCCCACTATCCAGAGGTTTCTATTGTCAAAGGTGTCGGGGAATTCGGTAGAATAATCAAATACTATAATTAAATTAAGGAGGAACTTTAATGTTAATGTTAAACAAAGAAAATATCAACGACCTCCGCAAAGAAGTTGAAAATCAGTTATCGGAAATCGGAAATCGGCGCGGCATTAAACTGAAAATAGGCACAATATCATATTCGCCTGAACGGTTCACATGCCGATTGACTGGAGAACCTGAGTCAGGGAAGAAAAACGAGTTTCAGAAATATGCAGAGCTGTTTGGGTTAGGAAGGGAGGATTATGGTAGAACGTTCAGCCTCGATGGAGATGAGTACAGCATCACCGGGTTGATCACATCCCGATCAAAATACCCAGTCCAATGCACACGGGCAGACGGTAAAATGTTCAAGTTTACCGTGCCATCCATTAAAAAAGCTCTCGGACAGAATATTTAATAAGGTTATCGGATACCCTTGCCGCCTTGGAACGAGACACCGTTATCGAAACGGGCTTTCCGGCAATTCCTGGAGGGTTCGCCCGCGGGGAGGTCCGCGATTAACAACAAACTAAGGCGGTCCTTCGGGGTCGCCTTTTTTTGTTACTAAACCTCTCGGAATTAATACATATGTAAGCAATAAATCTGTAGGTCAAACGAATACCATCTTTATCGCCACAGGTCTTTCTCTAAAGGCTGACGGGCGAATTCTGTACCAAAAAATCAAAACACACACAACATGGAGGCAACATATGGAAGATTTTGTTTTGGGTTTGTCAGCGACTTTGGCAGGTATGAGCACAGATGAATACTGTGCCACAAACGACAATCTGTTGAATAATCTCGAAAAAATTGAAACGGCGGTAAAAGGAGCTAAGGTTTGTAAACTCGATGATTTCAAAGAATGGTTCGTAGCAAAAAAAATGCTTTCATCGTTGTTTTGCTACACAGCAAACACAAACCACGCAGACTTTGAACGGGTATCCGCTGCCGAGTCAGTTCTTGGCGGTAAGCTTGATAAATTTGCCAAAAACTACGGCAAGGCATCACCGGAAATAAGGCCGGTGATAAAGTACGTGCTAAAACGTAGCCGCTGGTATTATACCTTCGAAGACAGTGTAAAAATTGTGTCCACACTTCTTGATAATGGACATCTATGGCAGTCCAAGGGGTGGTTCTTTTGCACGGGCCTTCACCTTGCGGTGGGGGACAACGTGTTTGGCATCAGCAACTCAACTGGCCGCCAGTACAGGCGGTATGTAGGAGTTTGTGTCCCGCAGGCATTTTATGTTGAGGGACGATGGCCGGAAACAATAAGAGCGCTCGTTGAGGCGGGTATGATAAGCAAAATACCGTTACTTGACGAAACACTCTGGGAAAAAACATCGATAGATGATAGAAAGGGATGCGCGAAAATATCACTTTCTCGGAAGGAAAGAAATTTCATCCGGAATAATTATCTGAAGAAATAAAACACACAAACAAAAACAAGGAGGAAACAACAATGGGCTACTACATAACAATGCGGGGGGTATCGTTCACATCGCATATCGCCCCTGAGCAGGTCAAAACAATGCTCGCTGAAAACGAGTTCATAGGCTTCAGCGACAAAGACGAAATTGAGTGGAATAAGCAGGAGAAAAGCCTGATGATAGTTCTCGTCGCCACAGGGGAGAACTTGATTCGGGAAAACAAAGCCATTCCCGAATGGCTTTACGAAGTGCGTCCATACGGGGACGACTATTACTTTAAGTACGACGAGAGGTTGGACGTCGAACTTACCGAGGTAATAAAAAAACTGCTCAAGCCGGGCACATCTTGCACAATCGTCTATGATGGCGATAGCTTCGATGATATCTTCGGTCATTTTATAACCGAAGAAGGGATCTTCGAAGTCGGTTGCAAGCTGATAGTCTATAAAAACGATCAGTGGCACGACGTGGGCGATGTAACAACGGTTTCTCCCGTTAAGGTGAACGGCGTAGAATGCCGCTTCACATATTTAACAGGAGAACTCCCCTGGTTCAAACCAACGGAAAAGCTCCCGTATCGCTTTGACATCCGTCACGGCGAGGACGGCGAACCGTGTACAATAGAGAAGGCCGTTTGGGTCAACAGATTCGGGACGATCCTGTCCCCCGTTGACTTTTTGGCGGATAGCAAAGACGGTTACGTTGACATCAGGGATTGCCCTGACTGCGGTAAATCGCACCCAGACTTCATATCGCTGTAAAATAGGAACCCAATTCGATATTACCCTGGTTGATAAATGCTGCGGTGTCCAAGACCACAGGGAAGTTATCAATCACAACAGGAGGGAAGGGACAGACTGAAAGGCCTGCCCCGACGGGGAGAATTGCGGTCTCATAAAACAAAGCACAAACAGGGGAGAATAAAAAATGAAGGTATACGTATTGACAAGAGTCGTAAACAACGACTTCATGCTCAACAGCGGCGCGTTTTCGACAGAAGAAAAAGCACGCGGATTCACAGAAAAAATGGAAGCAGTAAAGAATCCACTATTTTCAGTTGTTCACCGTATCACTGAAATGGAAGTGGATGCTTTACTGAAAGAATAAAAGGAGGAGGCCGACATGCTCTATTTCACATACAACCAAGCATTAGAAGCCCAGAATAAACAGTTAGAATACTACAGCAAAAGCCTTACCGAAGAGGGAAGGCAAAAGCTGGAAGAAATGCTGAAGAATGATACGAAACCCTGCCCCGAGGGTGTATCGCCGGATGAATTGCTCCCTGCAAGGGAACTTTTCCATCTTGTTCCGCGGGGGGGATGGTTCGAGCAAAAAGAAGTTGTTGAAATCATCAAAACCAACAAGCGGGGAATTCTTCGTGACGAAAGTCTCGTAGAAACAGTCCTCGATCAAGACGCTGAACGCCGAATCAAACTTTTTAATGAAAGGGTTACGCCGTTCGAAAAGCAGCGCCTTAACACACACTATTATGGCATACCCGCAACAGGCGTCATGCAGGGGTGCACACGGATTGTTCGTGTCACGGAAAAAGCAAAGGAGTAAGTGATGGAAACACAGTTAAAGAAAGTAATCTCAGAAATGGAAACACTCTCTGAGATATGGGACGAAGAAAAAGTAAAACAGTACCCGGCGTATCTTCCGTCATTTGACGAGTTTATAACAGATCTCGCACGGATGCTGTCTGAAGAAAGGAGAGCAGCATGATAAAAATTTACAGACAGAAACGAGGAAATCTGAAGTATGGCATCAATAACGTTGACGCTGAACGCTTGAAGCATATAGCGGCGGTCAATGTTTTTACGCTCTCAGAAGCCGTAGAGATGTCGGCGGCAAAAGCAGGTGATATATTTGTCACGCCTGCAGTGTATATCTTCGGAGAAATTATCGACTACGCAGCATTTCGGCTTGACAGCGGCGGCGATTTCAGCCATGTCGAAATAATCGATAGCAGGCCTATTGATCCGAAAACAGAGAGGTTGGTTTCCAAAGTAGCCCCCAAGACCGGTTATATAGCGGTTGCTCGGTGTGTAACCCGTAGCCTCGATGAATTCCTCAACCTCCACAAGGCTGCCCGTCGAGAAATCATACGGCAGACAATCGTATGCCACCGCCGAAATCGGTTGGCGTACATAAAACAAAAAATGACTGCTGTTATCCCGGATAAGGGGGTGTCAAGATGAAATTTATTGAAACAACCGAACAGTTGATTGCATGGGCAAAAGAGGTCAACAACGGTGTAAGTCTCTCCCGCAAATGTGATCTACAGGACATAATTGGCCACAGCAACACGGAGAGACTGAAAGAACTGTTTATCTCTGCGAACGGGAGTAGAAACCTTATTACCTGCTCGTTCTATAACACCATGTCCTATGACTTTGTTGAGGAGATGCTGCTCGCTTTAGCCAAACACAAAGCACAGGCATTGATAGATAAGGAGTCGGAGAGACTCGAGACAGAGTGGACGGAAAGATTTGTTTTGCTCGAAAAAAGGGAAGAAAGGCTGAAAGATGGGAAGACGGTAATTTATAAAAAGATTGCCACGTTGAAAAACACCCTCGCCCGCCTTGAATCGAAATTGGAGAGGGAAAAGGACGAGAATGCCGTCCTTCGTAAAAAGAAAATGGAATTATCAGGTGAAGTGGAAAGACTGTCGGCGGACGCTAAACGCTTCAATATTATCAAAAGTTTACTGTCACCTCCCCCGGCGGTTCGGGAGGTGTCGCAATGACAATGGACTTATTAGAGGGAAGAAAAATAGTCGTCAACGGCTATTCAACGACCATCCATCTGGAGGAGTATTCCGAAGGAGGAAGGCTGGCGATCATTTTGGTTTGCGATGATGACGGTCAAGAGTATGGGACGTTGACGGTTAATATGCCCGAAGTCCCACTGGAACCGGACGAAATCATCGTAAAAAGGTGGTCAGAAAATGTAAATATGTCAGAAGCCGCTCTGATGAGTGGGCTATTCCAAGACACAGGAAAAAGAGTCGCTACAGGGTTCGTCCAGGCACATATATGGAGGATATCAGAAAAAATCCCAAATGTAAGATTTTGGGAATATATTAATCACTCACTGGTAAAGCTGACCTTGCCGCCGGAACAGATAATCAATTGGAGCAGATTTTCTCCCACCGAGGAAGGGTGGATGAGAGAAACCAGAACATACGAGCACGAGGATGGCATGGTCACCCTGTTGATCGTCACAGAGGGAAAAGACTGTGATGGGCGGATAAAAACCGTATGGGAAGGGTACTTTGACCCACACGCGGAAAAGGAACTTCCCCCTACGGGTCTACCAATACCGGTATGGCATGAGAAGAAACAGCGTCAGCGGGACTACACCGCTGAAGCATTGGGTTATTAGGAGGCCCCCTATGAACAAAATACCAGAAGGACTGAAATACGCCCTTTGCGCGTTAAGCTTTTTCAACTCCAGGTGGCACAAACGCCATCGCTTTAAAAATGCAAAGAAAAAGTATAACAAAAATCAAATGGTGTCGCAACGCACAGAAAATGTGGATATGTGTCGGCACTATATCACCAAGGCGAGAACAGTAGGCTTCCGGGGTTCAATCCGGGAACAGGCTAAACATGTTTTTAATCAGGAGGCAGCATGAATCACAGGCATTGTTTCTATGTCTGCGGTTTCGAAGGCTCCGGCGTGGAGGCAAAGAAATGCATTATGATATAAGCATATTGCAACCGGACAGGACGGCGGATTTTAAAGCCACTGATCCGGCCTTTATTGATAGTGTCGTTCAGCGAGACTATCAGAAATACATAGAGGAGGGGGGCAAGAAGGTGGTGGTTGCTAATAAAGCTTTAACAAGCAACATACCGCCGCCGGTTACTGCAACCCCCCAAACAAAACCCAAACCTGTACAACAAACCCTGTTTTAGAAGTAAAGGCCGGACCGTGATGGTTCGGCCTTTTTTGTCTCAACTCTCTTTAATTATTCCATGCAATATCTTTTCAAATTCTTTTATTTCAGATAATAGATCTTTAGCGTACTGCTTGCTGATATTAGATAAGTTTTTTTCAACGTCGCCTCTGACCTGTACAATGCGTTTCTTATAAAAGGCTATCCCCCCGCCTCTCTTCTTTCCGGCAAAGGCCTTTTCAACGCCTTTTGCAGTTAATTTGTTCCTGACCGCTTTAGCGAGGACGTCATTAAACCGAGGATGATTTATGTGTTCCACAAAAATCAGTGCTTGCGACATGTTGATCTGTTTATTTCTCAGTGTTTCAAGCGCCTCGTTTGGAAGCTTTAAAATCGTCACCAATCTTTCGATGTACTTTATTGATTTTCCTGCAATTTTTACTATTTCCGACAAAATGTCGGTAAGCTCATTTTCAAGATTATCTGGCTTGCTTGAAAACGTAATCATGTGGCTCACTATCTCTTGTGGCTCAACACCCTTTTTGCCTGTTCGGATTGCATAGTAATCGTAATATGCCCGCGCTTCGTCAACGGGGTTCAAATCTTTGCGCTGAAGATTTTCAAGAAGCTGTATCGTCATTATATCTTGGCGACTAATGCCATCGGGAAGAATACGGGCCGGTATATTATGTGTGTTTGCAGCGACCGATGCTCTATATCTGCGTTCGCCTGCAACAAGTCTGTATTTGTCGTTACCTTCGCTTACAACAAGGACGGGCACCACAACGCCTTTTTCTTTTATTGACGCAGTTAGGCTCTCAAGTTCTTCTTCAACATCGTCTTTCGATCGTACCTGTTCATCGATAACAATTTTTTTAAGCGGAATGTACGAAAATTCGACCCTTGCGTCAAGCAGGGGAGCTACGGTGTCCAGCTTATTTTTTTTCTTAAACTCTGCTATGCTCATTTCCAGCAGTTTATCTTGTTTTGTTGCCATGTTGTACCCCCTCTTTAGATCGTTTTGTATCTTCAAGGATTCTGTTATGGATTTCTTCGGCAAGTAAACCAAACTGGTTGTCTGACTTTGACTTATCAATACTTCCCTTTGTTGTCGCAAGCCGCCCTACCTTTTCAGAACGACTGATGATCGTATTGAACAGGTAGTGCCCGAATGCATCGGCTGCTGTTTTCTTTGTTGCACGCTGCGCTTTGGTATCCCTGTGTAAATTTACTATTACGCCGAGTATTCTCAAGTTTGGATTGTAATATCTGTGTGCTGTCGGTATCAATATTTTTGTGATATCCATTGCTCCTTTAATCGCGAGAAGGTCAAGTTGAATTGGCAGTAGCACATAATCAGATGCATTAATCGCTGAAGAGGTGAGCATCTCAATACTCGGAGGTGTGTCGATAATGGTAAGGTCATATGGCTCTGATATTTTTCTTATTATTTCGATAATTTTAAAATATACAATGCTGTCATATTTAGAGAGTTCCAACTTCGTTGCCGCAAGATCAAGGGATGAGCCAATTAGCGAAATTGAACCATCTTTTTTAACTGTTTCTACCGTTGCGTATTGTACAAGGGTATCAAATTTGTCAAGATTTTCTGCATCTTGAAGATCGTATGTAACGCCATACCTTAATACATCATGGATTTTTACATTCAGCTCATTGGCATATTCGGATAGCCACCACGTTGTGTTTGCCTGAGGGTCAAAATCAAGGACAAGAATTTTAGGATAATACTTCAGCAGGTATCTCGAAAGGTTATACACTAATGTGCTTTTACCGACACCGCCTTTATGATTTGCTATTGTTGTTATTATCCCCATAGGCCCTCCTGCTTGTTGTCGGACATCTGGCGCTTTTTGCTCGACGACATAATTTCGGCAATCTCTGTCTTCAATTCTTTACTTTCTATCTTATCGTAAGCTTCTTTTCCCTTAAGAAAGCAGTATTTTTCAGTATTATACTTAATGTTGAGAGATTTTTTTAATTCTGATTCGTTTTCAACGACATCTTTCAATAAATACCACGTTATATTATCTATAATCGCAACCGGCGTTGGCTTTCTTTTTCTGTCCCCATCCTGCACCTTTTTAATGTCTTCCTGCGAAATGCCGAAGTGATCCATTAGAAGTGAATATATTTGCCTGTGCAATATCTTTTCTGTCGTTTTTTTTGCGGTGCTCATATCGCCATAAATCTTGCTGGTCAATTCGACCAGCTTTCTAATATCCATTTGTCCGCTCTCATTAAGCACCTGACAGTATCCGAGTATCCCCTTGACCGCCCTCAGGTTATTTGCAACACTCATGATATAAGTTGATACGTCATGGGAAATTTCAAGGCTATTTCTCTTACAAAACCATTCGATGTACTGACGCTTCATTTTTTTATCCGGGAGCGAGATGAAGCACACATACCCGGACATTAGTCTATTTGTGATGCGTTCGTGAAAATACGGCGGCGCATGATTCGGGGGTGTATCGGATGTCATTACCATTGTTTTCCCCTGGTTGATTTGTTGTGTTATTATTTCGAATAGAGGATCGGCAATCCATTTTAGTTCATTTTTGTTAAGATATTGAAAGTCGTCTAATATTGTAAAATCCATTTTCCTTTGTAGATTGAGGAATGACTTCTTGTTTTTGAAATAGCTTTCTTTGGCGTAATCAATAAAATTGTTTGTATTGCTCAAATATACGTTTTGCCCCTGCTGTAAAGCCCTGTATGCAAGGATATTAAGAAGGTGTGATTTTCCTGTTCCGGTTTCCCCATATATATAAAATATAGCGCCTTCCCTTTTATTTAATAACTTTTCTGCAAAAGCGTATGCGATCTCATTACTTTTCCCTGTTAAATATGGTGTTTCGACATAATCCGGATTTATGAAACCGTGTAGCTGACCAATATTATCGTCAAGCTCAGTATAATTTTGTTCGTTGCCTTGTTTATTTTTTGCATCTTTTTCTTTAAAGATTTCTTTATCTGATGGAGGTTTTACAATAAACTGTACTTCTTCTTTATTAAAATATTTTCTTAAAGTTTCCGTATGTCCTTTGAGATAGTCCGCTACAAATGTGCTTGTTGTAATTATTGTTATTCTTTCTTTAAAGATTTTAATAAAAGAATTCAATAATAAAGGGATGTTCAAATCTTTAAAAACCTGCGAGTTAGGATCGACAAAAATCTGTTCAGACTTGCTTTTGCCTGTATCTGGCATAATTGAACTCCCTTATATAACCCATAAATAACACAAAAACTAAATTGAAATAACCTTGAAATAATATTGAAATAACAATAACACATTTCAAATAAATGTCAACTTCATAATAACATCACTCGTATTTCAAACTTATTTCAAACTTATTTCAAACTTATTTCAGAGTTTTACACAAAAAAATCCCCCGGGGGGTGAAAAAGCCGGGGGAGGCGCTCTTGCAAAAACCGTTGTTTCGCACTATGCCGGATATCTTATCTCCATAATATTTTCGACATCTATAATCTTATCGCCATTTTTAATAACGAGTTTTTCCGGTGTTACCCCTGTTGCCGCTGCCATATTAAGCTGGAAAGTTACGTTATCGATGGTTTTCAGCATTTTCTGGTAATATTTTTCAATTTTAGCTTCCGCCTGCTCCCGCGTTAACCCTATCAAAGCGCCGTCCTGGGTGAGAGCTTCTTTCACCAGTACACGGCGACGGTTTTCTTCTTGTAAAAGCTTATCAATCTTTGCCAATGCAACCTCCTTTATTATAATAATGTTTTATGTCCATATTTATATAATACCACAAAACCCTTTATATTACAACAACAAGCCTCATTCGTTTTTGGTGTTATTCTTATTTTTACCCCCTGGAATTAATACATACATAAGCAATAAATCTGTAGGTCAACGAACACCATTTCTATCGCTCAGCCTTTTTCTAAAGGCTAACGGGCGATTTCTGTATCAAAAACCCAAAACACACACAAAAAAAAGGAGGTAGCAATGGCACCAGGAGGCACCATCATGGCGGTTCTGCAGCACAATTTGAACGCATGTCGGCTTTTAGCATGTCTGCGCAGGCATTTCCCCAAAACAGCAGCAGGCAAAAAAGCGGCGATACTGATTGCCGCAAATTATGAAAAAATAATCCATCCCATTCTATATGGGGTAAAGGTAAGGTAAGGCCAATATGGAAAAAAGCGAAACAAGATATACCGTCAAAGGTCTTAAGACGTTTGTCGGTATGGAAGGCATGGGGGGCTTTAATGTCACCCTTTGCCGTAATGAGAAGCCGGTTGCAATGGTCATCAATGATGACAGCGGAGGCGATTTCTGCTGGGAATGGAAGTCGAAATCAGAAGAAGCAATTTTGTCAAAGCATTGCAAATCGCTCCCGCCCGGTAAGTATTATGACGGGACTCCGATGACGGTTACTCCAGACATATATGTCTGCGAGTTAATCGATATATACGAGCAAAACAAAAAAATACAGCGCAAATGTAAGTCGCACTTGTGCTTCAGACTCAAATCGGATGAGCCGGGTGCGTACCGTACGGTTAAGTTGAAAACCCTTGGGGTAGAAAAGTATTGCGAGAAGGTAAAAATTTTGCTCGCCAAGACCTACGGCGACAACGTTGAGCTGATTTATAACGAGCTTTAAAAACACACACAACAAAAGGAGGGCAACAAATATGGCAACAACAATTAAAATTCCGGTTAAACTCGTCGCCGGGCATATATCAGCAGCGGCTGAGATCGCAGCAGGGAAATCCTTACTGCCGATGCTTTCAAACATGTTGTTGGAGTTTGATGGAAGTAAAATCAGACTCACGGCAACAAACTTGACCGTAACATTCGTAGCATCTGTACCGTTCGAATCTCCGGAATATATCGGCAAACTTCTACTGCCGGCAAAAACGCTTTCCGCGGCCATCGCGGGCGTGTCATCAGAGAACTTTTTCCTCACCGTAGACGGTAATACCGCCACGGTGACGGACGAACCCGGGGACTTCAGCGTAAAATTGGCCGGCGGCGGCAATATCGAAGACTTTCCGGCTGTCACCGTGACGGAAGCGGGCGAACTGGCGTTGAACGGCACGGCATTTGCGGAGAAATTAGCTTTCGTCAAACACGAAATGGGCAAAGTTGGTGCTACGGCAGGAGTAAAAGTAGATTTCAACGGGCAGCTCACCTTAGTTGCGACCGACGGAATAAGAATGGCAATTTCAGAAGAGCCGTATGCGGGCGAGAAGCAGATGTCGTTTACCGTGCCTGCCGAGGCGGTGGCGGCAATTCAAAAAACAGCATCCGGGGAAAAGTCAATAAGCCTTGCCTTTAACAATGAGGCAGAGGCAATAGACATTATAGGAGAGGCCGCTACGGTTTCAACCAGGTGCATATCAGGTGCGTATCCTAATTACGGGGGCATTCTTCAGACAAACCCGGTCGTGCCAGACAACACTATTGTGTTAGACCGAAAGCTGCTTGTCGCAGCGATTGATCGTTTAAACGCTGTATCAACCGGGGCGGGGACGGTCACGATCAGCCCCTCGACTGAGGGTCTCGTACTTTCAGTTCAGGATGATACAACGGCGGGGAATATAAAAGTCGCCGTGAAAAAAATGACGGAGACGATACCCGAAAAAAGTTCCTATTCTCTGCCTTACATCTCTGCCGCCCTCGCGGTGGGGAAAAGTGAGGAAATAGGGCTGACCTTGCCCTCAGGGGCGGGGAAACCCCTGATCATAAGTGGAGGGAACGTTCGGGAGTTCATAATGCACCGAACAACAACCTAAAGTCTACAGGCCAAAACATAACCCCGGGGGCATCTGCACCTCGGGGTTTTTTTGTACCTACACCCCGGGATTTAATACATATGTAAGCAATAAATCTGTAGGTCAACGAATACCATCTTTATCGCTCAGTCTTTTTCTAAAGGCTATTGGGCGAATTTTATATCAAAAAACCAAAACGCACACAAAACAAGGGAGGAGACATGGCAACAGCATTAGTAAAGGCCCATGGTGCGCCCAGGGCAACGGCAGAGATATCAACGGAAAACGGCATAACAAAAAGACGTAACTCGATCAGAGTGGCAGGCAGGGCGGTTTATACCACGCTTGCTGTCGAAGTGTCCGGCGGCGCTGCATACGCAATGGCAGTAAAGTCGGTGCTTGAGGCTGAAATACAGGAGTATTTCAGGAAAGCCTCTATCGAGGTTACCGCCTGATCGAACCCGAAAAAAAACACACACAAAAAGGAGGCATCATGGACGTATATAAGATCGTAACGGGCCGCATTATAGACGCGCTCAAAAAAGGTTGTGTCCCGTGGAAGAAACCATTCACAACAGGTTTTCCGAAGAACCTGTTAAGGAAAAAAGAGTACCGGGGGATCAACTCGATTCTGCTTGGTACCGCGCCGTACTCATTGCCATGGTGGGTAACACAAAACCAGGCAAAAATATTGGGGGGCGCAGTTAAGAAAAAAGAACGGAAACGCGGCTATCCTGTCGTATTCTGGAAGTTTATCGATGAGGTAAAATTCGAGGATGAAGAAGAATCGAAACCAGTCGGCAGAAAAATACCGTTCCTGCGGTTTTACACCGTATTTAACGTTGCACAGTGTGATGGCCTCGACGATAAGATTCCGGTGGAGACGGGAAAAGATAACATCCCCATTGAGCGGTGTGCAGAGATCGTCACTGCCACTGGCGCAACGATAAAGGACGGAAACGCGGCATATTACACGCCGGGCATCGATGAAATAAGCATCCCGGCGATTCAAACTTTCGTAAGCAGCGAAAAATACTACTCTACGCTGTTTCACGAGCTGACCCACTGGACAGGACACAACACCCGCCTGGCCCGCGACGAAGTGGTTAAAACCACAATAATGTTCGGAAGTGCGGACTACAGCAAGGAAGAACTTGTGGCCGAGATGGGCGCGGCGTTCCTGTCGGGCGTGACCGGCATCGCCGAAGAGACGGTACAGGCCTCCGCCTCATACATACAGTCATGGCTCAAGCGGTTAGAGCAAAACCCAAAATGGGTAGTTCTGGCGGCAGGGCAGGCTCAGAAGGCGACTGACTACATACTCAGCTTCAGTAAATCGGTTGAGAAACCGGCCGAGCAAGAGAAGGAGGCCGCATGAGCGAGATCGCGACAAAGTTCGTCGATTGGGAGGTTCCCCCGATCGAGTCACTCAAAAACACGGTTGCGTACCGGGCAAAGAGGGACCTGTTGGACGGCAAAAAAATCCACAGGAAGGCAAAGAAGGATATTGTGTTCGCTCTGAACACAAATTCCCGGTTCAAAGATTCCATTCCTTTGTCAGGGTGGAAAATTTCTTTCGCCGCTTGGCTTAGAGACTTTTTCGTTAGGACGCCTTATGGAATGGAAATCGTAAAGGCGTTTGATAAGCCCTCGGCGAAGCATTTCATCACCAGTCAGGGTTTCAAGATCACGTCTATCACGGAGGAAGACGGTGACGGCATAAGTCAAAAAAAATACCGTGAGCTTCAGGTCGTTCCTAAAGCAAACGGTATAATATCAGATGAAACCTGCCCGCTTTGCGGCGGGCAACACAGGGAGGCGAGAGTCCCTGTGTGGCTGTTCCCGAAAAAGAGCAAGCGGCCCCTGTGCCGAGCTTGCGCCGAGAAGTACGCTCCGGAAATATTGCAATTCATCTCCGGATACAACGAACTTCTGAAAGAAAAAGGTTAAAGGAGAAACGATATGTACTATCATGTGACATACTCACGGGGTTGAAACCCCGTGCATCTTAACGTGAGCTTCCTGCTTCACAGATGCGGGCTTACCCTTCCTTTTGA
>DAOQVG010000009.1:0-16163 GCA_035341435.1 Smithellaceae bacterium | reverse complement strand
TCAGCTTGATCGACGATGCAAGTGATGTAATGGTCAACTCCGACAGACTCCTAGGAGGAGGCGACGAGGCGTATTATACATACGTTGAGGAAGCCGACGACGACGCCAACAAAGGTAGCGCTTGATTTGGAATTGGAATAAATAAAAAAATCGCAGAAGGGTTACCCCCCTTCTGCGATGGCATTCAAGTTATCATCGGCATTGATCAACAATTCATTAGTATCTGTTGCCGAAGCTGCGGTTTCCCCCGCGGAATCCACCGCCGCCGCGATTGCCGCCGCGATTGCCGCCGGCGCCGTAATCTCTTTTCGGGCGGGCTTCGTTGACGGCAATTTTCTTGCCATCCAGAATTCCGTCGTGAAATTTCTTGATCGCTTCACTCGCGCCTTCTTCCGTTTTCATTTCCACAAAGCCAAAACCTTTAGACTGTCCCGTGAATTTATCTTTGATGATAGACACCGACGCCACTTCACCGGCCTCAGAAAAATTGGATTTCAAATCCTCTTCAGTAACATTAAAGGACAGGTTGCCGACATACAAATTTTTATTCATGTTAAACCCCTTTCTTTTTTGAAAATCTTATTAACCTTCACTCCCCGATGGGGTACCGCAAAGCATCAAAATCACCCCCATCCATCTCCTGGCTGAGAAGGAAGGAAAAAGTGAGGGGCTTGCATGCCTTTCCTCGCCGCTTTAGATACCGCCGTTTGCACCGCGCTTTATTTGTTTTCACCCATAAAAAAGCCACCGACATTTATTTGGTGGCTATGCGTTCCATATAAAAAATCCGGTTTCAGTATGCTAAATACTTTAGTTACAAGCTCATACTATTGGATAATAGTCAAGAACGATTTTTTAACTTCATGTAACAGAAATTGTTTGATTATAATTGCATATTTTATTATACGGCGCTGTCTGCAGCGAGGTCGAAAAAGCTGTAAAAAAAATAAAAGAGATCAGTTATTGAAGATACCGGATTTAAAAGTTGGAGCGGGAGTAGATATTGTTTTTGAAAACGAGATAAATAAACGCAATGCGCACTATATGAGGGCGCTGGTTTATGATTACAAGGGCGGCAAAATCGTTGTTTCACAAACATCGCCCCCTTTGAATCCTCATTTCATTAATCGACGGGTGGCCATTACTTTTTTGGCCAGCACGGATAAACGTGCGGCGCGTTTCGGTTTTACGGCGCAATTGGTCGGTTTGGCGACAGACTATACAATCTCCGCCAACACAACTGTTGAAGCGCTGATTTTTAAACAACTGGAAAAACTGCAGCGGATGGATTTTCGCCTGTACTTCCGCGTCAAGCCCCCTTCTTACAGCAATATCAATCTCTTCTTCAAGGGAGAAAGAGTCAATTTGATTGACATATCCCTGGGGGGAGCCAAGTTCAGCTATCCGTCGGCTCACCTGTTCCGCCATGGGGACACCGTTAGTTTTGAATTAATTATCGACTATGCGGCATTTGAAGTAAATGCACGGGTGCGCAATTTATCGCGGCCTCATGAATCTTCAGCCAATAATGCTCTCCAATACGTCGGCGTTGAATTTGAAGTCGAAAACAAGCAATTGACGGCTGTTTTAGGCAAGGCGATCATCGCAATTGAAAGGCAGATGCTCAGCGAAGGAAAGATTGTCTGACCTCCCCTAATCCCGCACTTCCAATTTATAGAAAGTGTTTGCTTAAATACAAACGGTTTATTATTATCTGCGGCGTTAGAAAAAAGAAATTTCAAATGAACCGATAATATAAGGCAGCGCTTATACATAATGAAAACGCCGGATTTAAGAGTCGGGACAAGAGTAACCATTGTTTTTGAAAATGAGATCAATAAAAGCAATATACATTACTTGAAAGCACTGGTTTATGATTACGAAAATGAGAATATTATCATCTCACAGACCACCCCCGCATTAAACCGTCATTTTCTCAACCGGCGGATAAGGGTTACTTTTTTAGTTCCAGTCGAAAAGCGTTTTGTACGCTATGGTTTCAGGGCGCAATTAGTTGATTTGATAACGGACTACGAAATTTCCGCTGACAAATATGTTGAAGCGCTTATTCTCAAACAGTACGAAGCGCCGGAGCTAATGGATTTCCGCATGCATTTCCGGATCAAGCCGCCTTCGCAAAACAGAATTAATCTTTTTTTCCAGGAGGAAAAAGTTCACTTAATAGACATTTCTTTAGGTGGAGCCCAGTTCGCTTATCCGAAATCTTGTTCATTTTTGAGGGGTGATAAGATTAATATTAAATTGACTATCGATGGCAGGGACTTTGATCTCCAGGCCAAAGTGCGGCATATATTTATCCCTTACAAATATTTCGCACAGGGAAGCATCCAATACGTGAGCGTTGAATTTGATTATAATAATTTGCAGTTGGAAACGGCCATGGGAAGGGCGATTATTGAAATTGAAAGAAAGCTGCTCAGTGAAGGAAAGATTTGACAAAAAGTGCAAGGGAAAAATAAAATTTATCTATGGAAAAATTAATTTACGGAGCTGAAGGAGGCCAACAATGTCAAAATCAAAAGACGTGAAGAAGGATGCAAAGAAAAAGCCGGTAAAGACGGCAAAGGAAAAGAAGGAAGCGAAGAAAATGAAAAAATCCGGCTAATAATAAGTTTTTTCATTCCTGAATCAATAGTGATGCTGCACCGGCAACAGGACGGTTAGGAGCCTTCGGCCAACGCCCCGAAAGCCGAAAATCCGGGCCCATACCACGACAGGCCGCGTCGGTAAAGGTAGTGCTTGATTTGCAATGGGAATTACTATAAGCATTGCCCTGGAACGCAGGCTGCAACACCTGCGGCAATAAGCAGCGTGTCGATGGTTTTATCTTTATAACAGCTAAGACTGATGGTGGGTGTTATCTTATGAAAATTACATTTCTGGGGGCGGCAAGAACCGTTACCGGCTCTTGCCATGTTATTGAAACTGGGAAAATAAGGTTTGCCATTGACTGCGGTATGTTCCAGGGAACGTCGGACATGGAAAAGCGCAATTGGGAAACCGATGTGTACGATCCGACCAATATCGACTTTTTCATCATCACCCATGCCCATATCGATCATACGGGGCTTTTGCCGCGGATGAAACAAAAGGGTTTCAACGGCCCCATTTATGCAACTGAACCGACGGGAGAGCTGTTGAAAGTATTACTGCTGGACAGCGCGCACATTCAGGAAGTTGACGCCGGTTGGCGAAATAAAAAGATGCAGCGCAACGGTTATAAGCCTGATGTTTTACCGTTGTATTATATAAAAGACGCCCAAGCCGTGGCTCCGCTCATCAAAGTCCGGGCATATGATGAAGTCTTCAATCCGGCGCCGGGGATAACAGTCAAATTTCAGGATGCCGGCCACATTCTGGGCGCGGCAATAGTAGAGTTATTCATTCAGGAAAACGGTGTAATCACAAAGCTGGTTTTCTCCGGTGATATCGGCCGCAATGAACAACTACTGATGAAGGACCCCACTCCGATCAGTGAAGCGGATTTCCTCTTTATGGAGTCAACGTACGGAAATCGCAATCACAAAGGTGAGGAAGACAGTTTAAATGAACTGTCCGAAGCAATTAACTACAGCTACTCACAGGGGGAAAAAGTAATTATTCCGGCTTTTGCCGTGGAACGAACCCAGGAGATCCTCTATTCGCTGTATCTTCTGCACAGTAAAGGACGATTGCCTGCAAACATGCCCGTCTTTCTGGACAGTCCTTTGGCAATTCAGGTAACGGAAATATTCCGCCGCTTTCGGTCCTATCTGGACAGAGAAACACAGGACATTTTGAAAAATGGTGAAGACCCGCTGGATCTGCCGCAGCTCCAGTTTTCCCTGTCCACGGAGCAATCCATGGAAATCAACCAAATGCAGGGATCGGCGATAGTTATTTCCGCCAGCGGCATGGCTAATGCGGGCAGGATTAAACACCATCTCCGGCACAACCTGTGGCGTCCGGGGGCAAGCATCGTTTTTGTCGGTTATCAGGCGGAAGGCACACCGGGGCGCAAAATGGTTGACGGCGCCAAGAGAATCCGCATTTTGGGTGAAGATATCGCCATCAACGCCAAGATATACACCATCAACGGTTTTTCCGCGCATGCCGGGCATGATCAACTTTTGGATTGGCTGGGTAATTTTCAGAATAAGGCCATGCAGGTATTTTTAGTGCATGGAGAGTTAATGGCCCAGGAAAATCTGGCGGCGGCAATTCGGGAAAAATATGGTTTTGCCGTGGATATTCCCGAGTATCTGGAAGAAATACAACTGGAAACAGGTGCTCAGGTGGAAGCGGTCAAGAAGCCGCCGATTGAAGTGCCGCAGGTTGATCTCGATTTGACTTTGGATGAACTGAAAGCAAAAATCGATCAGATCAACAGCATAAGACAGAAGATGCGAAAATTGCCGCTTTCGCAGCAGGTGGAAATCTGGGAACTATTGAAGGAAGCCGACCGGCGTTTCTCCGAAATAAGGGCACGTCTATAAAACAGCTTAATTCCATTTCCAAATCATAGATGATACCACGGCGGCGGGGAGGAGGCGACGAGGCGTATTATTAATACGTTGAGGAAGCCGACGACAACGCCAACAAAGGTAGCGCTTGATTTGGGCATGGAATAATTTATTTTTTCAGTTTGTAGCGAAAAGAAGCAACTATATGCAAACGCTCCAGGCCATAGTTGTTGGGCAACGGGTCAAAAGGCGCAGCTGCCTGGACTATTCCCAGAGAACCTTCATCAAGTAGAGAAGATCCGGATGAAGACACCAGACTGGTTGCGATAACATTACCACCCGCATCAACCGACATCTTTACAACCGCCACTCCCTCCTCGCTGTTTTCATAAGCTTTAACGGGGTATTCCCAAATTTTTAAAATTTTTCTTTTGATTTTATATAGATATGTAACATACTTGGCATCGCTGCTGCCCAGATCAACCGTATCCTCCTTCATGCTTCCGGTACTGACACTCTGTGTTTCTTTGGATGTTTTGGCCGCGGGAGTTTTTTTTATTTCTTTTTTAACTTCTTTTTCTTTTTTGATTTCCTTCTCTTTTACCTTTTCCAGTTCTGCTTTCTTCTGCGGCTTGTCTTTCAACGGTTTTTCCGCCGGGGTTTCTTTGATCTCGACAGTGAATATTTCTGCAACTTTGACTTTATCACGTAAATCAATCATGCCCGACGCCGAAATCAGGGCTACATGCCCGATGATGGAAATAATTACCGGCCAATATATAACTTTTCTTGAGTTCATAGTTGTTTCACCAAATTTTGCTTATATACGGCAACTTCACCAAAAGCAACATTATGATATCGATAGGTATAAGTAATCGCAATACCCGATCATATTGGAAAAGCATGCCGTGAGAATCCCTGTGCATTAAATAATTGCTCTATTTAATCGGCAATTTTCTGAGTTTAATTCAGTTTTCCGGTGACATTAAAACTATTGTCCGGTCTGCTTTTTTTATTTTTATGTTAAGAAAATAGACCTGACCCCGGTCTCGGGAAGCGGTTTTTATTTTTCAATTCTTTTATTCAGGATATTTTGAACATCCGGCAGGCTTTCGGTGCTGGCCAGAAGGAGGAGAACATCCCCTTCTTCGAGTATTGTATCTCCACGGGGTGTAATGTACTGATCTCCGCGGATAATCAAGGTTATCAGGCTGTCTCTGGGGAAGCCGAGTTCTAATATCTGTTTATTCGCTGCCCGCGATCCAAAAGGAACGATAAAATCCTCCAGTTTCATATCGCTTTTACTGGAACCGTCAAATTCAATCGAATAACGCCGTTTCTGCACCAGCGGGGCATCGACTTTCAGCAAGCGGGCAACAAACGGAATTGTCGTCCCCTGAAAAATAACGGAGGTTATAACAATAAAAAATACCAGATTGAAGATGAAATGCTTCTGATCCAATCCAGCCAGAAGCGGAAATGTCGCCAGAACGATGGGGACGGAGCCGCGCAGACCAACCCATGAAATCAATAGTTTTTCCCTTAAATTAAACCGGGAGAATGCCAGCCCGATAAAGACGCTTGCCGGCCGGGCCGCAAATATCAGCAAAAAAGCAATCAGTAATCCGCTGTCGGCAATCGGAATAAGCTGCCTGGGAAAAACAAGGAGTCCCAGGGTCAGGAACATGACAATTTGCATGAGCCAGGCCACCCCATCGTGAAAGCGAATGACACTTTTTTTGTGGGCGAACATAAGCTTACCCAGCATTATGCCGACGATATAAACAGCCAGAAATCCGCTGCCCCCCAGCAGGGCTGTAACGCCATAGGTCAGCAAAACCCAGCCCATGCTTAAAACAGTATATAATCCGTCAAAATGAAGTCTAATCCGGTTGGCAATCCAGGCAAACAGTCTGCTCATCAAATAACCGATCAGACCGCCAAGTATCATTTGCCGGAAAAACAGGGGAACCAGCAGGAAGATCGATTGTTCGGGATATTTGAGCAGTTCGATAAATCCAATGGTCAGGAAAATGGCCATGGGATCGTTGCTGCCCGATTCCAGCTCCAGAAGCGGTCTTAACGGCTCCTTGAGTCCCACATTTTTTGAACGAAGGATGGCAAAAACCGCCGCCGCGTCTGTCGAAGAAACAATCGATCCGATTAAGAAAGCTTCCAGCCAGGCAACGTTCAAAAATAATTTAATGCATAATCCGGTAACCAGAGCAGTTATGAAGACGCCTAATGTTGCCAATACAAGAGCGGGTTTAGTAACTGTCTTCACCGACTGAATATCCGTATCCAACCCGCCGGCAAACAAGATATAAGCCAGCGCTACGGTTCCCATTGCCTGACTCAGCCAGGCGTCATCGAAGTAAAAGCCTCCGGGGCCGTCGGATCCGGCCAGCATTCCAATCCCCAGAAACAACAACAGAGCAGGAACCCCGAAAATATCCGAAAGCTTGCTCATAGTCGCACTGACGACAAGGAAAATTGCTATTATAATTATAATCTGATCAATAGACATCATAAGTCTGGAAACTCTAACGAATTTTTCTGACAGCTGCAGTTAGAAATATGTTCTCAATGAAACATTGATTGCCGTCAAGGTCTTCTGAGTCGCTCCGCCGCATGCCGCGCGGCAACCAGAAACAGCGGCTTCGGTTCGAGCTTATAGGCTCTCAGGCAAACCTCCATAAATTTGAAGGCATGTTCATCACCGGTAGCGACTGCGAGGTTGACCAGTTCATCAATACCGGCTTTATCGTCGGCAGGCTCATAAGTATTATTGTCTATCTCCATGCCGATAGCCGCATATATTCCCGCCGCAGCCTGCCAGCTGTAGCTCAGGGCAATCCGGAGAGTATCCGGAGAAAGGAATGGAGCCAGCAGTTGAACGGCTCCCGGCCCTGTCACGGCATGGATAAAGGTGATAATGCTCCCCGTATCCCGCGCATTGGCCAGGTAGACACGTGCAGCGGCTTCAAACAGATCAGAAAAAAAAGAATCGATATCAATGGATGTGTCTACAAGGTTAATGACTTCACGGAAAGGGTCGAATCCCTGGAGTCCCTGTACTTTTTCAAAGATCAGACCATGCCAGACCCTTTTGTCTGCAGGTAGACTTTCCACCAGCGGAAGGGCTTCGGTCGGTTTGAGCCCCGCCTGCTTGCCGGTAATAATTCCCGGAAGAGTCTGGTAACGGGATGCCCAGTACGCTAATCCCGCGGCGAGTTCGCGCAGTCGTTGTTCGGTTGCTTCATTGCTCAGATTTCTTACGGCGTGCCCCGTACGAATGATGCCATGGAAGGCGGCGCCGACCATCCCCGGCAACAACCGGGGCACCCATGTGCTCAACACGGAGCTCCAGGGTGCCGCATTAAGTTCTTCTTCAAAGAACAAAGCCCAGTCCGCAAAACGGCGGATATCTCCCAGGGCTTCCTGCCATCTTTCCCGCTCAATAATCTCGCGGACGGCGGGGAATGCGGGAAGTCTGCGCTTATATTTCTCTACCCAGGAAATTATCGCCTCCTCCCGCCCCAGGGCAAGCAGCGCCTCGGCGGCCATAGGAGCATGATTGGAAAAACCCTTTCCGTATTCAGGAGCTGTATCCCTGAGTATATCGAGCGCCTGATCAATTATAGAACCCATTATAAATCACCCTCCTGCAAACTTTTTATTTTCCATAATCTCTGCGCCCGAACGGGTCATAACGCACATGTTCAATGATTCATAATTATTTTTTACCGGAAAAAAGTCGGCGGTCAACAATTGTTGCAAGCAGCGTGTTCATAATCACCGGAGTTTTCCCATTATTTTTTACCTGATTCTTTTACCACAAGTTATGCGGGAGTTCAGTAATTTTTCATTTTCCCGTTAAGGACGGCCACGAGCAACGATCTTCCTTCTGAAGCAAAGCAAAACGACATCATCCTGGCGATGCCCCCTTGAAGGCGGTTCACGAAACTCTGCAGAAAATAAAAAAGGCAGGATCATTGACTGACCCTGCCTTATGCCCCTGATTTGCTCAGGGCTAATTATTTGTTTCTCCTCCTTAGCCCGGCCAAACCAGCCAGACCGGTAGCCAAAAGCCAGAAAGTCGCGGGTTCAGGGGTAGGAACAGCGTTTCCCACCGGGCTAAGCAGACCACCGCCGGTCAGGTTGTATGTCACCCCTCCCAGGTATTCATTACCCGGCGCTGAAGCGAGATAGTAAAGGTTAAATCCCGTTTGCCCCTGGATGTTGGAAATTGTATTACCTGAAATAATTGCGCCGAGGAGAATATCAACGTACAGCGCGCCTCCTGCCTCAGAGTTGCCGTCCAAGAGAGTAAGGTTGCCTTCAATCATCAGTGTTTCCCAGGCAAAGTTGTTGGTAAATCCTGCCATACTTACCCCCATATCCGCCCCGGCAAGATAGAATCCATGTTCGCCGGAACCGGTAAAACCGAGGAGTGCTCCATCGGTATTCCAGAAAGTGCTCTGCAGACTGTTGTTTATAAAATCTGTACCAATAAAAAAACTATCGTCCTCGCCCGCCTGCAGGTATCCCGTGGAATCAATGATCAAGCTTGCAAAATAGTTTTTTGATCCCTCGCTCTTGTACATGCCGGCATTAAAGAACGTGCTCGTGATCTCGGCTGTGGTGTCCGTCGCGGTGACAGTTCCATAGTTGCTCAGTCTGCCCTCGATAGTCCGGGTCCCCGCGCCGGACAGGGTCAACTGGGCGTTGTTGATCAATTCAGAACCAATTCTCAGAGTTCCCCCTGAATAGGCGAGTGTGCCGTTGTTCGTGATTTTTGCCGCCGAGAGGACGCCTCCTGACAAGTTATAGATCCCGGTGCTTCCCGAAGCCGCTGCTATGACCAGATTGTTTTGAACCGTGTTGTTGCCGCCCTGATGATTAAAAGTTCCGACGCCTGATTCACCGATGTATTCATTTCTGGCCCGAAGTTCGCCTCCGTTTAAGTTGTAAACGCCCGTCGCCCCCGCATGGTTGCCGACAGAGAGACTGTTCCCGAGTATATGTGCACCACCGTTCTGGGTAAACTCGCCCTTACCGTCAAAACCAACAACTGTATAAGCCGTATTGAGCGTTCCCTGATTCAGGAGATACGCGCCGTTGCCGGTGCTGTTGAAGCCCAGGACAAGAGTGGTCCGGACAGTGTTGGTTGTAGAGTCGCTTTGCGAAAAACTGCCTTTCCCGGACTCCCCGATGTATTCGAAGTCGGCATGGAGAGCGCCGTTGCCCGTCAGAAAATAGTAGCTGTTATAACTGCTGTTTCTCGCGCCGATGCTCAGTTTATTCGACAGGTTCGTTGCCCCGCCGCTCTGTTGGAAGGTTGCGTAGCCGCCGTCGCCCACCAGGATGTTTTCACCGGTAATGGTTCCCCCCGTCTGGATGAATGCCCCGCTTCCGGCGCCGTATATCCCCTGCCTGCCGATGACCAGTTTGCTGGTATTCAACTGCCCCGTGCCGCTCAGTTCGTAGCGTCCGGTCCCGGACTGATCGTAACCAAGGTAGAGCTCTCCACCATTGGTCGTTCCGCCGCTCTGGCTGTACATGCCGTATCCATAATAGCCAA
Organism: Smithellaceae bacterium; assembly: GCA_035341435.1. Classification (GTDB taxonomy): domain Bacteria; phylum Desulfobacterota; class Syntrophia; order Syntrophales; family Smithellaceae; genus MVRV01. The sequence goes on along the minus strand of DAOQVG010000009.1, from coordinate 6,116 downwards.
GGATTATTACACTCCCCGTATTCGTTCCGCCGCTTTGGATAAATTTGCCGTCATATGTTGTGCCAATCTCTTCTCTCGCCGCGGTCAGTGCGCCGGAAACCAGGTTATAGGTAGGAATGCCCAGGGCAAAGCCGTCCATTTGCAGACTTCCCAGGGTAAGCGAACTGGCGGGAGCGGCCTGGGAAAAATTGATATTGTCCGACAGGTAAAGGTACTGCAGAGACAGCGAGGATACATCGTAATTGATATTTTTCGATGCTGTAGCGTTGCTGATGAACGCCCTGTCATTGGCCTGGGGAAGACCTGAGGAACCGCTGCCGTCCCAGGCGGTATTCCAGTTTGCACCGTTTGACCAATCGCCTGAGGGGCCGATCCAATACCTGTCAGCTGTCAGCGCCTTATCCGGCGTCATCAGTACGCCTGCTATTATAATGAAACTAAGTATCCCGAAGAGCAACTCCCATTTTGTCCTTCTTCTCATAATCGTCCTTTCTGAATCAGATGAATAAGAAATCCTTTTGCAGATGTACACCCCCTTCTTAAGTTGTCCAACAAAACAAGTTCCAATGCTGTTACCTTATGGAAGCGATTAACAGCTGAAGGAGGAAAATACCTTATCCGGCGTTCCCGGTCGCTTTTCGCCGGTTATTATTTGTTTTCCATAGATGTCTGCCCTTTGACCTCCCTGATCAGTCTTGCCACCTGGGAATCGGGGGAAACTGGTTCGATCAGGACAACATGGGACCTGTTGATATGCATCATATCCGGCCCGTGCCACTCCTTGCCCTTCTTGATAAGCGTGTTTTTAATTTCTTTTGTTTCCGGATTCACTGAGCTTTGAATGTAAAACACATCCCTGAGCGTTACGTAATCCTGACCCAATTCTCCTTTCCCGAAAAAAGCCTGACCGTTGTCGAGAAAGACCGCCTGATACTCCGTCTGAAAGGAAAGTTTCTGGAAAGTGGACTCGCTTTTACATCCCTGAATGATCAGGGCAAACAGCATGACGCAGCAAACTAAGAACGTCACCCCCAGGCCCTTTGATAACCTTGGCTTCATGAACATCGACCTCGCAATAGTGGTTTTGCCGGCAGATTTTAGATCTCTGCATCTCTCAGTGGCCACTTAGTATCTTTTTGTTTATAAAAAAGCCATATGTAAAAAAGCATATTTTACTTACATCGTTGGATATAAAAATAAGGCGGCTGGCTGGAAATACAGGTAACCACTCAAAAAGCATGCAATTGTTCCGTACTATCGAAAATTCAAGGAATCATGCCGGATATTCATTCAGGAAAGAGCGCTCCGTGTCGTAGGTGCCGACCAGAATGATTTCATCGTCCCTGCTGATCAGGAGGTTCGGCTCCGGATTGACGGAGATGCTGTCCTTGTGCTGTACGGCAATGACGGTGCAGCCGGTTTTTTCCCGGATGCCGGACTGCAGAAGCGTTTTGCCAATCAGGGATCGTGGGGCCTGCAGATGAAAAAAGTTCAATCCTTCAGCCAAAAGCAGTGTTTCTTCATCCATCAGAAAATTGAAGATAGTGTTCGCACCGAGCGATGCATAGGACATCACAAAATCAGCCCCGGCCCTATGCAGCGTGGAGACATTGCGGTCCTCGCTGGCGCGGCTGAGGATCTGCATATCCGGCCTCAGACTTCTTAAATATTTCGTCAGATAAATGTTGGTGGTATCATCATGCGATGTAATCAAAGCAGCCGGCGCTTTTTCAAACCAGGCTTTTTCCAGTGTATGGATATCCGCCGCGTCCCCATAAACAAAGCGAAAATCTTCTTCCGTGCGCCTCCTGCTTTTTTCGATGATGAGGTAAGGAATTTCTTCTTTCTGAAAACGCGCCGCGATGGCCTGGCCGACGCGTCCCCCGCCCACGATAATGACCGGATCACCGGCAACTTTATATATCTGATATAAAGAATAAACCTCGTCATAGCTGGCCACGGAATCTTCCGTGCCGGCAAAGACAAGCACGCTGGTGCGGCCGATGACGGTATCCGGCTTGGGAATGACAAACTTTCCCCTTTCCCAGATACCCACGACGGAGCCCGTAAGACTCGCGAATACTGCTCTCGGCGATTGTTTTGCCGATGAGGGGAGTGCCCATGACCGGCGCCTGGGCAATCACCAGTTGACCATAACGGCCGATTATATTGGATCTGCAGTCGCCGGCAATGGTCCAGGCCGCGAGGGAATTTCCCAGAAGATCATAGAGCTGCAATACCCTTGAACTGCCCGCCAGTTGGAGGATATCGACCGAATGGGGCGACTCCGCCGTTGTAACTATGGGCAAATGCTCATAATTTTCCCGCAGTGTCAGCGTAATGTTTGTGTTCATCTGATCACTGTTGGTGGCAACCACCAATTTTGCGTTCTGCACCTGCATGTTCGAATAAGTTTCCGGATCGTCGATATTGCCGACGGCCACCTTGATATTCCGGTCATAGAGTTCCAGAGCCCGCTGCAATTCATCAACCACAACGATATAATCCTGTTTATGGCTGATCAGCTTTCTGATGAGCGCCGAGGTTACCTGATCATAATTGGTAATGATAATATGATTCCGGGTATCCGGCGGAAGTTCCCGCGGAGCCCGGCTTCTTGCCTGCGCTTCCATCCAGGGCGCAAAAAAGAACTTGATGAAAATAAAGGGAAGAAGAATCAGCAGCAGAATCACGCCGGACAGCAGCACCAGGATGGAAAAAACCCGGCCGATATCGCTGGTGAAAGTGATGTCGCCAAATCCCAGGGTCGACATGACCACTATTGTCCAGTAGAAACCGGTGACCCAGGAATGCTTCTGCCCCTCCAGATCCATGAGGTAATGAAAAACAATGCTATAGGCGGTAATCAGTGCGATGATGAGCAGCAAATACTTTATCAGTAAATTTATATTGGCTTTGACAATCTTGCTTCCCGACATGGTGCTGATGATCGCCGGTAAAAACTTCATAGGACAAATCCTGAAAAATGGAAGGTAGCGGTTGATATTAACATACAGGCGCGGAGTCAAGTAAAAACGGGCGCTGCCCAAATCTCTTTGTCACTTGCCGGAAACGTTTCTGGTGAATTATAGGAGACGTCAAACTTGCATGTCAAGGGGATTTTGCCACAAGTATACGCGGCATGGCAACAGCAGCCGGCGCCAAATCAAAGCGGGGCAATAGATAAATAGCTTACCTATTAACGCTCAATTAAATCTATATTGTATTTTTATATGAATTGGCTTAATTTTCTATAACTAAAGTTTACGGGAAAGAACCAAAAAACAAATAACGCACAACAAAGCAGGAATCTTCTGCCTTTTAACGATTGCCCGTCGGCCAACGAGTGCACTTCTTACGCCACGCTTCATTCATCGCCGTTCCATTACAAGACCGTTTTTATTCTTTTTACGCTCCGGGTAAGCAGACGAAGCCGTTTTTACTTAAAAAGTTTAAATGAAAAGGTAGAACAATGAATAAAGAAATAAAACCCCCGAGAACTTCTGCTCAACTCTTCAACACAAATGGAGAAAGAGCTAAATCCAACGGGATTGAAATTCCATCTATTTCGCTGCCCAAAGGCGGCGGGGCGATTAAAGGGATTGATGAAAAGTTTTCCGTCAATGCCGCAAACGGTACAGCCTCCTTTTCCATCCCCCTGCCTTTCTCCCCAGGCAGGGGGGCCTCCCTTACTTTGAGTTTAAATTACAATTCCGGCGCAGGAAATGGGATTTTCGGCCTGGGGTGGAAGTTGAGTCTGCCGTCCATAAAACGCAAAACCGACAAGGAGCTTCCCAAATACACGGATTCGGATACCTGTTTTTTTTCCGAAGCGGATGACCTTGTCCCTCAATTAAAAAAAGAGACCGGCGGTGCTCTTGTTTTAGACGAGAACGGAACCTGCATGGTTCAAGAAAATGACTCTTCGGACGGTTTCTTCACCATCAGATTATACAGACCCCGCATTGAAGGTCTGTTTGCCCGCATTGAACGGTGGACTCATAAAACTACAGGTGAAATCAAATGGCGGGTAATTACGAAGGAAAATATAACAACGCTTTTCGGCTGGAGTGTCGCATCAAGAATTGCCGATCCCCAAAACGAAAACAAGATATTTGACTGGCTGCCTGAATTTGTCTTTGACGACAAAGGCAACTGCTCCCGCTACGTTTATAAAAAAGAAGACGGTCAAGGCCTGGACGCTTCCCTGACGCACAATCGAAACCGCACGGCAAACGAAAATATTAATTACACCAACCTGTACCTGGAAAAAGTTTTATACGGCAACAAAACGCCGTATAAAAAATTTGGCGACGCGTATCCAGTGGAAACAGATTACCTTTTTCAAACTGTATTTGATTACGGAGAATATGACGTTAACGCCCCGTACGCCAAAATTAAGGACTGGGATTGCAGAATGGATGCATTTTCCCAATACAGGGCCGGCTTTGAAATCAGAACGACGCGACTCTGCCGGCGGGTGCTGCTGTTCCATTATTTTGCGGAACTTCCCGGCGGCGCTGCTTTAGTAAAATCGCTCAATTTTTCGTATGGCTCTCCGGACGAAGCCGATTTTGCCTTGCTGCAATCCATCACCGCTTATGGATACATCAGGAAACCAGACGGAACATACACTCATAAAAATTTGCCGCCTCTTGAGTTGAAGTATGCGAAATTCGCCTGGAACAAACATATTAACTTCATTGCCCAGGATGATTCAGTGCATACCCCTCCGGAGTTGGATGAACCGCAGCAGCAATTCGCTGATTTATTCAATGAAGGCCTGCCCGGAATGCTCACCAAGCAGGGCGAAGGCTGGTTTTACAGACACAATCTGGGCAATGGCAGATTTGCGGCAGCAAAACCGGTTTCTCCTCAACCCTCCTTTGCCGGCGCGGGCTCGCGCCTGCAATTAATGGATCTCGATGCCGACGGCGGCAAACAGCTGGTAAGTCTCGGCAGCGAACCGAAAGGTTACTTTGAATTAAACGACGAGGAAGAGTGGCAGGTATTCCGGAGTTTTAAAAATCTGCCCAATATCAACTGGCGCGATTCCAACGCGCGGATGATCGATCTGAACGGAGACGGCAGAACGGAGATCTTGATTACGGAAGATAATATATTTACGGTGTACGAATCCGCCGGCAGGGAGGGATTTTCTCCGGCATATAAAACGGCTCAATCATTTGATGATGAGGAAGGCCCGCGCCTGCTGTTCGCCGACACTGTACAAACTATTTTCCTGGCGGATATGTCGGGTGACGGTTTAACGGATATAGTCAGAATTCGAAACGGGGCGGTCTGCTACTGGCCTAATCTGGGTTACGGAAAATTCGGGTCTAAAGTCAGCATGGACAACGCACCAGTCTTTGACTCTCCCGATGCGTTCAACCCGGCCTATTTACGACTGGTCGATATCGACGGCTCCGGCGCCGCCGACATAATTTATCTGGGCAAAAAAAAATTCAACTGCTGGAAGAACCTGAGCGGTAATCGCTTCAGCACTGCAGCCCTGGAAATAGACGGTTTTCCCGAAGTAAACAACCAGTCCAAAATAACGGTAACCGATCTGCTCGGCAACGGCGGTGCATGCATTGTGTGGTCCAGCGGTCTGGCCAAGGATAATAACGCCCCGCTGAAGTACATAGACCTCATGAACGGCGGAAAACCGTATCTCTTAACCGCTTACAGAAACAATCTGGGCAAGGAGGTGGCGCTGGAATACACTCCTTCCACCAGTTTTTACATTGCAGACAAACTTGCCGGCAGACCATGGGTTACCAAACTGCATTTTCCGGTTCACTGCATTTCCAAAACAGAAATAAGAGACAGAATTACGGGGCATCGCTTCGTCAGTTCTTACCAATACCACCACGGTTATTATGACCATGACGAACGGGAATTCAGGGGATTCGGCATGGTAGAGCAGATCGATGCCGAGGATTTTGAAGACATTGGGGTCGACCATTCCGGCGCCACCCATTTCCAGCCAGCCGGAGTTCTTGCAAATGCGGCAGCCGTTGCCGCCGCAACTTACGCAGCTGATATCCATTTCCGCGCTGGGTTCCGTGAAGGGAAAGAAATGCGGCCGGATCCGGCTTTTTACATTGGGACCA